>JAEURH010000025.1 GCA_016789365.1 Anaerolineales bacterium | reverse complement strand
CTGAGATTCTTGATAATGCCGCAAATCACTTAATGGGTCTCGAACCAATGATTGCCGCCGTTGAATCATATAACACAGGTATTGTGTTTAGCACCACAAGTTTTGTCAATGCCATTGTGTGGCTTGCATTCAAAGCCGCCGCTGGCGTTTTGAAAAGTGGATATGCTGTTACAAAAGTGCCAGGTCCACATGGTGATGTTGAAGTGTTACGAAAGCCATTAGGTGTTGCAGTTTGTATTGTTCCATGGAATTCTCCCGCCGCGCTTGCCGCGCATAAAATTGCCAATGCACTTGCCGCAGGTTGCCCTGTCATTCTCAAACCTACTGAATGGGCTCCGTATTCTTGTTTGCTTCTCGTTGATGGACTCGAAGCCGCAGGTCTGCCAAAAGGTCTATTTCAAATCGTAAATGGTGGCAGTGAAGTTGGTAATAAACTCGTCACTGATAAACGTGTGCGTGCAGTTTCATTCACTGGCGGTTTGCAAGGTGGGCGAGCAGTTGCCGCCGCTTGTGCAAATGATTTCAAATCTTTACAACTTGAACTTGGTGGCAACAATGCGATGGTCGTTCTGCAAGATGCAGATATTGATAAAGTTGCTGATGGCATCATTGCAGGCATGACAACTCTCAATGGTCAATGGTGTCGCGCGTTGGGCCGTCTCGTTGTGCATGAATCAATTCAAGAGCAAGTCGTCAAAGCCGCATTAGATAAATTCAAGCAAATCAAAATTGGTGATGCGATGTCAACCGAATCACAACTTGGACCGCTTGCTAATGAAGTTCATAAAGGTCGCATTGTGGATTCGATTAACAACTTAAAGAAAAAAGGCGGACAAACGCATCATTCCGCGCCGACACCTGATTCTGCTGGCTACTATCTTTCTCCTACGCTGATAACTGATGTCGCACCCGAAGAAACACTCGAAGAAATTTTCGGACCCGTTGCAACAGTACACAGTTTCAAGTCAGATGATGAAGCGATTAAACTCGCCAATCAAACTCCGTATGGACTTGGTGGCTATGTTTATTCAAAAGATGAATCACATGCAATGGAGATTGCTCGCAAAATGAATACAGGTGGAGTCAAAGTCAATGGGGTGAGTCTGCTCGAATTAAATGTGGATGCGCCACGCCCTGCTTGGGGCTTGAGTGGTTTTGGAGAAGAAGGTACACTCGAAACCTTCGATGTATTTTGTGGAAAGTCTGTTGTAGGAATTGCTGGAAAATAATTTTGACCGCAGACAACAGATCGCAGACCATTTTTTTTTCGGTCTTCTGTCTGCGATCTGCGGTCAGACAATAAATCAAGTAAAATAATTATTAAACATAAATTGGAGAAAATAAAATGACAACAATTCGAGATAATGTTTTCAAACTTGGTGATAATTTTGTCACCTTATTGGGTGATGAAGTAAAAGTTGGCGATGTTGCGCCTGAATTTACATCTGTGATTGCAGGCTGGGCAAAAGTGAATCCGTTGCAGGATGATAAAGGTAAAGTCATTATCTTATCTGCTGTACCTTCGTTAGATACGGATGTGTGTGACCGCGAAACACGCCGATTCAATGAAGAAGCCTCAAAACTAAGCGATGATATTGTGATTTACACCGTCAGTTGTGATTTTCCGATGGCACAAAAACGCTGGTGTGGCGCGGCAGGTGTGGAACGCGTAAAAGTGGTTTCAGATGTATTGGATGCGGAATTTGGAATCAAGTATGGTATCTTAATAAAAGAACGCCGTTATTTACGCCGTTCTGTTTTCATTGTTAATCGTGAAGGTAAGTTGACTTATGTTAATTATTTACCTGCGTTGGGCGATGAACCAAATTATGATGAAGTGATTGCGGAAGCGAAAAAAGCTTTGGGTTAAAATAAAAGTTGAATAAACAGAATCAACTTCCAATTAAGTTATGAAGCGAAAACCGTCTCTAGTGTGAGGCGGTTTTTTTATTCATACGGACCAAAAGTCTCTTTTGGCAAACTGGGTGGACGAATCCACGAGAACCAGCCTGTTTTTCCGCTATGGGTTGGGGGAGTGGGGCTTTCGTACATGACGAGAATTAGACTGATGCTAAGCCCAAGCGCGCCAAGCCATTGTGTGAGCGATAAACTTTCTCCAAGTAAGAGATTACTGAAAAAGATAGCAATTAATAGTTCGGCGAGACCTAATAAGGCAGTTTGCATGCCGCCAATTTTCTTTACACCAAGAAATAATGCAATTCGTGAAAATACTGTTACGAATGTTAGACCAATGATTGGCAACCAAGAAACATCTGATGCGGGAAGGGTACGGTCAAAGATTAAGTATACTGGAATGACAACTGCGCTCATTGAAAGTAATGTATATAATGCAACTGTTGGAGCAGGTACTTCATATAACACGCGTTGGTTGATGGGTAAATGTAAAGCGTATAACATTGCACCAATTAACATCATTACCACGCCAAGTGTATCTGCTTTTTTATCTGGTACGCTAGTAAGTAGTAGTACTGCAATGGCGGCGAGGATGATTCTAAAAATTGTTAAACGGCTTGGGGGTTGATGGTCTAGTGCTAGCCAAATAGCAACAAAAAAAGGATATAACGAATATAGCAATTGACCCACACTAGCATCTAACCGTTCTAAAGCGAGATAATAAAATATTGAACCAACTCCGTTGATTGCCCCTGCTAGAACACAACCTACTAAGCCAATTGGAAAAATATATAAGTAGCGACGATAAAAAATGAATATCCCCAAAAACATAATGCTAGCGGCAAAGCCTGTGCGTAATGCCACCACTTCTAGTGGTGAAAATCCGTATGTGATGGCAAGTTTCCCGAATACGGGAGCCATTCCTAAAAATAGTGCAGAACTAAAAGCCGCTGTAATTCCGGCAGTTTGTTTTTTTAACAAGAATATCAACCTTTGTTAATGAACACAATCTGCGGATGTGTTGTATTCATTGCTGTTACTTAATGAGTGATTTTACTTCTTCAAGGAACTCATCATTCAAAAAGTCACCTTTTTGTAACAAAGCTTGGATATGCCCTCCTAAACGACTTTTTTCATCAGGAGTTAGTTCTTTCGCAGTTACTACAATGACGGGGATAGTAGCAGTCTCTTGTTTTTTACGCAGTTCTTCAATCACTGTGAAGCCGTCCATTTCAGGCATCATTAAATCAATCACAACTAAATCAGGTAATTCACTTTGAATTAATTCCAAACCTTCTCGCCCATTGGCGGCTTCTAAAATTGTGAAATTACCTTGCGATTGTAAAATGCGGCGAATCAAACGGCGTGCTTCGGTGGTGTCTTCTACAATTGCAATTTTCGGAAAGCGCTCTGGGGCAACTTCTGTTAATGCTGATAGCAAACCTTCTTGTGGTGTTTCGGTAGATGGGAACTTGACATCGCGTGACCAGTTATCGCCTAATACAATCGGTTCAGCAGGTAACGTGTGACCTGTGCAATTCACCACGACAGTATCACTTGGCTTGATAACACCTGCACGAATCAATTTGAATAAACCTGCAAAGGCTACACCTGCGGCAGGTTCAGCAGAAATGCCCTCCATTTTTGCTAAGACGTGCATAGCCCGATGCGCATCTTCATCACTGACGCTTTCAAAAACACCATTTGTATTATTGACATGCGCACGCAAAAATTCATAAGCACGTCCGGGGTCACCAGTGGCTAAGGTTTCAATTCTTGTTTTTGGGTTTAATACTGGTTCTGCTTTTTCTAATCCCTTTTTCCAACTATTGACCATTGGCGCACAACCTTCGGTTTGAATCGGCGCAAAGGCAGGGATTTTATCCGTCCAGCCCATTTGTTGCATTTCACGAAACCCTTTGTAAACGCCAATCGGTCCCATGCCACCACTAATGGCTTGCACATACCAATCTGGTGTGCGCCATGGCGTTGCTTCGCCTGCGCCTTGAATAGCAGTCAGTTGTTCAGAAATTTCAAACGCAATCGTTTTCATCGCCTCAATAGATGTAATCGTGCGTGCGCCCATATCTAAATACAATTTTCGTTGACGAGCAAACTCTGCCGCTACTTGTTTACATTGGTCATACGAACCGGTGATTTTGATAACTTGACTGCCATACAACGCGATTTCACGCATCTTGACTCCGGGCACAAGGCTGGTGACAAATGCCCACAACTTCATCCCTGCGCGAGAGGCATACGCGGAGTAAGCAATTGCCACGTTCCCAGTAGAAGCGGCTACTAATTCTGTAATCCCGGCTTCTTTCAATGCCGCAATCGTCACTGCCGCTTGACGGTCTTTGAAAGAAGCCGTCGGTCCTTGGCGTTCATCTTTGATGTAAATGTTGGGGCAACCGAGCATCATTCCCAAATTCACAGCACGCACTAAAGGTGTATTACCTTCACCTAATGAAAGGCTGATATTTGGGTTTCGGACTGGCAATAGTTCTTTATAACGCCATAGGTCTGAGCTTCTTCCAACTAATTTGGAAAGCAATGTTTTTCCGATTAATTCATAATCGTATTCTGCTTCACGCCATTGGCTGTTACATTTTGGGCAAGTGGTAGAAGTAGGGTAGTAGGGTGCATTATGCCCACAGTCTAGGCATTTGATGATGAAGGACACGTTGAGTGAGTCTCCTGATGAGTAAAATAATTACGCCGCCGTTTACGGCGGCGTAGTCAAATCATATCATTTATTTTGAATTTTGAATTCTTTCCAAAGACCTTTGAATGGATGTGAGTAATTCTTTTTCGTTGAAAGAACCTTTTGTTAGCAAGCGTTGACCAAATTCCTTCAATTGATTCTTTTGTTCTACGGTTACTTCCATACCGCTGATTACAATGGTAGGAATCTCACGCAGTTTTTTATCGCCTTGTAATTTTTCGAGGAGCTGGAATCCGTCGAGGTCTGGCATAAACAGGTCGAGGATAATGGCATGAGGCGGGTTACCCGATTTGATAATGTTCCAGCCACTTTGTCCGCTATCAGCCAGAATCGGTTTATATCTGCCATCATCCATCAACATTTTTCCAATCAAGCGTAAGTCATTGGGGTTATCGTCAATAATTAACACTTCACGAATTGAACCGTCGGTATTTAATTTATCCAACGCATTGACAATATCTTCTTCAAGAATTGGTTTGACTAAATAATCTGATGCGCCGAGGTTGAATCCTTTTTCTAAATCTTCAATGATGCTACAAATAATGACAGGATAGTGACGTGTGTCTGGGTCACTTTTTAACGCATCTAAAACTGTCCAGCCTTCAATGCCGGGCATCATAATATCTAGTGTGATGGCAAATGGCTTGAGTTGTTTTACTTTTTCAACAGCACGAGACGCATCTGTCAATGGGACAACTTGATAGCCCTGCGGATGCAAATATCTCTCGTACAAACTGATGACTTGCATATCATCATCAATGGCTAAGATGACTTTTTCTCCAGCAATGGTTTCGCCTTCTTTTGGATAAATCGGTAAGGTGAAATGGAATTTACTGCCTTTGCCTTCTTCTGATTCAACCCAAATTTCTCCACCGTGCATATTGATTAATTGTTTACAAATGGATAAGCCTAAACCTGTACCACCAGTCTTGCGTGTGGGTGAAGCATCCACTTGTGAAAATGGTTGGAAGAGTTTTTCTTGGTCGGCTTTGGAAATACCTGCACCTGTATCAATTACGCTTACTTTAACTTCATTGCGTCCATTATTTTTATATAAACCAACCTCGACGGTAATTTCACCTTCTTCGGTAAATTTTGCCGCGTTCGACAATAAGTTAATCATCACTTGACGGATGCGAATCGCATCTGCCTTAACAGGAGGTAACTCAGGTTCAATGTTACGCTTCATTTGAATCGATTTATCTTTAATCAAACCGCTCATGGTAGATAGCACACTGGCTGATAAATCTGTGATGTTGACTTCGTCAAACGCCAATTCCATTTTGCCCGCCTCAATTTTAGCGAGGTCGAGGATGTCGTTAATGAGACCAAGCAAATGTTGACCAGAGTTGTAAATCGCTGTCAAATCTTGTTGCATTAATTCGGTAACAGGACCATCTATCCCCTTAAGAATGACGCGAGAAAAACCGATGATGGAGTTCAAAGGTGTACGCAATTCATGACTCATGTTAGCAAGGAATTGACTCTTCAAGCGGTCAATCTCACGCATTTCCATCACAGCTTGTTGTGAAAGTTCAAACGAACGCGCGTTATCAATTGCCACAGCCACTTGGTCGGCTAAGGTTTGTAGAACTGAAATTTCATCTTCACTAAAAGCATTTGCACTTTTTGATTGAATATCAATCACACCGATAATGCGTGAACCAATTCGTAGCGGAATTGCGGCTTCTGCTCGTGTTTCTGGAAGCAATGGATTAAATTTATGAAGTGGGTCTTGGGCAGTATCGTTGACGATAACAGGCTCACCATTTGATGAAACTTTACCTACAATAGATTTATCATCAATTGCCAAAGAGTGACCAGCCTTTTTCATTTCAGCCCCTGCCTCACCAGTGGCTTCTCGTAAGACTGCATTGAAACCTGTTTCTTCTGCAATGAAGATAGCAGCATGATAAAAGCCAAAGCGTTCTGTAATCAGGCTTACTGTTTTTGCAAAAATGGTGTTGAGGTCTAATGTAGAAGTGACGATTTTTCCAATTTCAGCCGACACAGCCAAGTATTGGTTGCGGCGTTGAATGGCTTCTTCTGCTTTTTTGCGTTCGGTAATATCCCTTGCTACCCAGAAAACTTTGTCTTCTGAAAGTTTAGTGAGGTTTGCTAAACGCCAACTTTTTTCACCTTCAACATCAAGTTCGTATTCAATTTGGACTCTATCTGTGCCAGCGAGTGTCTTTTGAATACTTTCTACAAAATAATCAGCCAGTCTTTTGTCTAATATTTCGTGCATATATTTCCCAACCAAATCACTGGCGGGGCGAAACATGACGGATGGATTTGTGTTAGCAACTTGGTCATACTTTCCATCTTTTGTAACTACCATAACGACATCATCCATCGCAGAGAATAATGCACGCAGGTTTGTTTCTGATTGCTCAATTTTTTCAAATAGTTGGCTTTTTTGGATGGCAGTTGCTGTTTGGAACACAATTGTTTCAAGAATGCCAACTTCATCTTTTGTAACAACACGTTCTGGCTCATAAAAATCTACGCCGATGGTTCCAATCACTTCATCTTCAGCCAGTAAGGGCAATATCAATAAATTTTTTGTACCGCGTTTTTTAAGGATTTCTTTGATGTTCGCTGTCAATGGATTGTTTTCCACATCTTTGATGAACAAAGGTTTACGCGAGCGAATCACTTCTTCGGTGGCTGGGCTTCCCTTAATAGGAATTGCCAAACCAATATCATTTGAACGTTCAAAATTTAGACTCGCATCAGCAGTCAGAATGAGTTGAGTCTTATCTTCATTCATTAATGTAATGCCAACATGACCCGCATTCAGTAATTGCGCTAAATTATCTGCAATCGTTTGGAGCGTATTTTTCAAATCTAACGAAGCCGAAACCGATGAAACGACTTGGTTAACAACGGTTAACTCTTGTGCACGTCTTTGTGTTTCTTGAAATAAGCGAGCATTCTCTAATGCTAATGAAAGTTGGTCGGTGACTTGCTTTATTAGCAATTGCTCATCGGTTGTCCAGGCACGGTTTCCAGTTTCGTCAATGAGGCGTAAGGTTGCCCAATCGCTTTCACTCACTTGGAAATTAGCGGCATAAATAGAGCCACCATTTGAATCAGGCATGGGTGCCACAATTTCTGGCAAAACCAATTTGCTAGTTTGTTTGATGGCAGGCAGTTTTGATGGGGTTAAAGACGAGGCATCAGATTTAGAAACAGGCTTGGGCGTGGAAAGAGGCGGAGGAACGACCGCTTCTTTCTTAACGGGAGGCTTGGTCTTTTTTCCCGAATCATTGTTTTCGGGTTGAATATCCTGAAAGAGCTTATCAAGCCGCTTGTTTGTTTTCTGTTTCTTGGACATATTGCATTAACTCCTGTGCTAATACGCGGTATTGGGTAGAGCCGCGCGCGCCAGATTTATAGTGTGTAATGGGTAACCCTGCAATTGGGCTTTCGCGTAATTTTGTATCTAACTCGATGACGGTGCTTAATACACCTGTGCCGAATGTGCTTCTGAGTTGCTCGTGAATGTTGCGATGCGTTTTATTTCTTCTATCTAACATGGTAACTAAGATTCGATAAGCGAGATTTGGGTTATCCACTTCGCGCGTTCTGCGAATTAAGCCCATCATGTTTCGCAAGGCATAAGCAGAGAAATATTCTGCTTGGGTTGGAATTAGTAATATATCTGCGGCGGCGAGTGCGTTACGGGTGATAGCACCTAATGCAGGTGGGCAATCTAGCACGATGTAATCGTAAGGAAGATTTGGTGCGCCTTTCATGGCTCTTTGTAAAATGGTTGTGTAATTGGTGCGCACTGGCAAAAATTGTTCGGATGTTTCAATGCGCGAACTGGATGGTATCAAATCTAAGTTTTCAATTTCGGTTTTGCGGCGTACGCTTAATATCGGTGTGTTATCTAGCATAATATGACTGGAAGTTAATTCTGCTTCGCCAGGTTCAAAACCTACACCTAATGTCAGGTTGGCTTGTGCGTCTAAGTCAATTAATAAAACGCGGTTGCCTAATTCTGCTAGTGCGGCTCCGAGTGAAAGGGTAGTGGTGGTTTTTGCCACGCCGCCTTTTTCATTTGATACTGCGATTGTTTTTAACATAATTCCTCTTTATTTCAATTACACAAAATCACTTTTTATTATTTATCTGATGATGTAACTTTTTGTGGCACGATTTCAATGCGCGAAACATTTAATGCTTCGCGTAATTCTTTAATTGCTGTTTCTAGCATTTCGCGTGGGTCGTTGGTGGAACGAATTTTTGCCGTAATATCTGATACTAAATGTTCACGTTCTGCACGGCGAGAGGTTTCATCGAATAGCCTTGCATTTTCAGCAAAGATGCCGACACGGTCTGCTACGGCATGAATCAAGTCCATTTGGTCGGCTTTGATATGTTCTTGCTTTGGCACAAGCACGGCTAGTTCACCAACTGTTTGCCCGCGAATGGTAATGGGTACTGTAATGCTTCTTCGGTCTGTGTTGGCGATTTCAGGCAGGTTCTCTTCTGAGATGGGTGCAGTGCCAGCAGGTGTGTAACGATAACCAGCGATGCGGCTTTCTTGTGAAAGTGACTTCCATGTTTCGGTGAAGTACTGCCGTGAAACTGCTTCTGCTTCTGATAATGATTTTTGAGTTTGTTCATACAAACGCGCGTTTTGAATTGCCAAACTTACTTGTTCGGCTAATGTACTTAATACATCTACATCTTCTTCTGTAAAGGCATTGGAGTCTGTACTTTGCACATCTAACGCGCCAATGATTTGACCAGCAATGGTTAAGGGCAGTGCCATTTCAGAGCGTGTTTCTGGTAGGTTAGGGTTGTTGAAGTAAATCGCATCACTTCCCACGTCTAAAGCAATGCGTGGTCTGCCTGTTCCAGTGACGTAACCCACGATACCTTGTTCGCCGATTCTTAATTGATGTCCGCGCTTTAACATGCGCTTACCACCTTCACTGTTAGCGGCACCTAACACAGCATATTGATTCCCTGCATCGTTTAAGAAAATACCAACGTGATAAAAACCAAATTGTTGGCTAATTACTTGCGAAATTTGTGGCAATAATTCTTGCAAGTTTTGGGTGGCATTAATGGCTTGCGATACTTTAGCAATGGCTTCATATTGTTTGCTACGTCTTTCATTCTTTTCCAAAGATTCTTGCAGTTCGGCAGTTCGTTCGTGAACTCTTTGTTCGAGTGACTGCACCATGTCTTTGATATTGGTGGTCATCGAATTCAATGTAGTTGAAAGGGTACCGATTTCATCTTTCGTTTCAACTTCTGCTTTGGCATCAAAATTACCTGCAATAATTTCGTTGGCAACGCGCGTCAGCGATTGTAAAGGCGTAGTTAGCCTATTCCCAATAGCCAGTGATGTAATAGAAGCTAAAACAAAAATACCTGCGATTAATAAAAGACTAATTGCAATTGTGTTTCTAGTCTCTTGTTGAATTTGACTGTTAACAATGGCGGTTTCAGTTAACATTTCATTTGATGGAACCACAATGACTAATTTGTAATTTACTTCTGGCACTTGCTGAAATGCGACAAATCTTTCATTTCCGTTTAATGCGATATTAAAAACGCCTCTTTCTCCAGCGGAAACTTGATTCAAAATTTCAAACAACTCTACAGGGGCATCAGGCAACGTAGACGTATCCATCACTTGACCAAAGTTTTGAGTGGCATCCGTAATGCCAAAATCAATATAGCCTTGTGAGGGTAATGCCATTAAACGATTATCTGCATCTACTAGAAAAGCATAACCTGTTTCGCCGACGCGAATATTCCCAACCATATTGGTGATTTGATTTAACTGCACATCCATAGCGGCAACGCCTTGGAATCTATTTTGAGAATTGTATACAGGTACACTTGTAGTAATTACCAAGCCGTTTAAGGCCGCATCTTGATAAGGCGTAGACCAAACTACTTTTCTTTCTGGGTTGTTTTGTGGGTTTGCATCCACATACCAAACACGTCCGGTCACGTCAAAATCTGGCGGAACAATATTCGCCAAATCAATGTTTGGATAGTAAACTGTTTCTTTTAATATGCCACCGAAATAAATTGCCACAATATCGGGGTTATCTTTAAGGAATGACGGAATCATTAATTCGGTATGTTTGAGCGAATTTAATTTTCGAACGAGCGTGTCAGTGAGTGGCACATCGGCTGGGATGAAGATAGAAGATGCTTCATTATTATCATTATCCCAACTGCCGTTTTCCAAACGTAGCAGTGATGTGTTTGCATCCCAATACATGCCACTATCAAGGCTAGTGCGTTTATTCAAAATATCTTCAACAGTAGAACCTATAACGGCGGTATCGCCACTTAAGGTGGTAAAAAAACTATTTAACAATGCCGCTTGTTCGCTACTGGTAGATGCTAAGTTTTCTTCTACTCTGTCACGGATATTTTCTTCAAGTTGCGAGGTTAATTGAATGCCCGCCTGTTGTGTTCGGTAATACACATAAGCGCCTAAACTCAAAATGACGAAGAGAGTAATCAACATGTTGCTGAGAGTCAATTTGGAGCGTAGGTTGAGGCGATTAAACCAATCAATGAAGCGAAGGCTAAAGTTATTCATCTTATCCTGAGCCTCCATTTACATTATCCTCTTTCAATTTGATGATGACTTCTGAGCCAGGGATGGAGCGACCTAACTCTTCTACTGCGGTTTGTAACACATTTTCTAAGTTAATAGATGAGCCAATTTTGCTGGTGATTTCGCTGATGGCTTGCTCTTTAATAACTTGACGTTGTGATTCTTGAATGAGACGGGCATTTTCAAGTGCAAGTGATAAGCGCTCTGAAACCGCTTCTGAAAGATTGATTTCATTCGTGGTCCATTGTTTATCTTGCTCTGGGGCTTTAATGCGCATCACGCCAATTACCTGACCACGAAGTTTAATTGGCACTACGATGGCAGGTTCTTCAGATTTTCCGTTGGGTTGAATTACCATTGTTTCGCCGCGATTCAAGGCTTGCTGAATTTCTGCTGAGCCAACAGGCTCGGTGATTTTCTTGCCGCCAGAGAGGCTTTGGATGAATCCTACCATTCCTTCTTCACGGCTGAAGGTTTTCCAACCTTCTTGCAAGTTTTGGCGGTATAAGGCTTGCACTTCGCTCAAAGTGGTTTGCGTTTGTGAGAATAAACGGGCATTTTCAATGGCGATGGCAATTTGGTCTGCCAAAATGCTTAAAGTATTTGCATCATCTTCGGTGAAGGCGCCAGGTTTTTCACTTTGCACATCTAATACGCCAATGACTTCATCACGCAATTTGAGTGGAAGTGCCATTTCAGAGCGGGTGCTGGGGAGATCAGGATTGTTGAAGTAAACCGCATCAAGCCCCACATCTAGTGCGATGCGTGGTTGCCCGAAGCGGGCTACATAGCCGACGATTCCGCTTTCGCCGACTTTTAGTTTGTGTCCACGCTTCAACATTGCCTGACCACCTTCACTGTTTGCGGCTTGTAAAATGGCATATTGCTTGGTTTCATCAAGCAAGAAAATACCAGTGTGATAAAAACCAAAACGCTCGCTGACCAAACGTGTGACTAATGCAAGTAGAGTTTCTACATTTTGTTCACTATTGACGAATTTGGAAAGTTCACCAACTGCCAAAAGTTGATTGGCACGTTTATCGCTTTGGCGACGTGCGATTTCTAAGTCGGTGGTTCTTTCGGCAACACGCTTTTCGAGATTGAGCAAGATTTCGCTTAATTGATTGGTCATGCGATTAAACGAAGTTGCTAGGGTTCCAATTTCGTCTGGCGATTCGACCTCAGCCCGTGCTTGTAAATTGCCAGATGAAACTTGTTCTGCAATTTGGGTAAGGCGGGCAATGGGTCTGGTAAGATATTGCGTCATTAAGATGGCTAACAAACTTGCAAGTGCAATGGCGGCGAGACCAATTAATTGTGAAAGGCGCGATACATTTGCTACAGTTTCTAAAGCATCATTACGGCTTTGTAATGTAACCACACGCCAACCTAAATTTTGCAGTGCATTTGCGGCAGGTGTTTCTTCTTGTGTTGACAAGAACGATTGTGCAACCAAGACAAGTTCGCCATCGTGAACTGTATCCATAAACATTTGATTCTTCTTGAGCATTTCAATAATGTCTAATGGCGCATCTTCAATTTCTAATTCAACTTCACCATCTTCTTCAAGATGAAGTTCTAACTCTCTGCCATCTGGTAAATAAATTTCAGTGCGACCAGTTTCACCAGGTCTACCCAATTCCAATATGCGAACGAGTATTTCTAAATTAACAGTTGTGCGCAGAATGCCTAGAATGTTTTCATTTTGTGAGTCGAAAATTGGCACAGCCATTTGCACTGAAAGCGTCTCTGTGCTTCTATCAAAAATAGGTTGGCTAATAAAAGCCGCGCCGCGTCCATTGTTATAGGCTTTTTGCCACCATTCTTCATCCGCTTGATAATAATCAGAAGTAATATCTGTTGAAGCAATATTGGCACCCTTTATATCCGTTACAAATACTTCAACATGTGCAGGGAAATTTGACTTAAACTCAAGTAATGTGCTGGATAATTCATTTTGAAGGACAGAACGCATTAATTGATTTGTATTGTTTGCGTTAACTGCTTGCCGCCATGATTGGTCGAGTCTTTCAATTTCTGACAAATCAGCAGTTGGAGTTCTTTCAGCAAGGGTGTTTTTCAAAGAAGCATCAAGTGAAAGTGTTTGAAGTAGATTTACTTGAGAAATTAATTCTTGACTAATAGAAGTTGCTGAAGTGTTTGCCACCTCGCTTAACTGTTCGTTGACTCTG
This sequence comes from Anaerolineales bacterium, assembly GCA_016789365.1. Classification (GTDB taxonomy): domain Bacteria; phylum Chloroflexota; class Anaerolineae; order Anaerolineales; family Villigracilaceae; genus Villigracilis. The sequence goes on along the minus strand of JAEURH010000025.1, from coordinate 26,918 downwards.
GTGGTTAGCTCACCTAATATCAAACGGTTAATCGCAAATCCCACTGCACTTACCGAGATGATACTCAAAGCGATAAATGTAATGATAAGTTTTGTCTGTAAAGCATATTGACGGAAGCGATAAAAAATAATGCCCAAATAAATAATTGCTAAAACTGCTGTAACGACAATGGATGCCGAAGTAGTAGGAATACTTGTTGCTCCAGGGGCAAATAATTCAATCAGCACAATCAAAATTGCAAAAACAAAAGCGCCAATTGAAATTCTAATTGCAGATTGAGTTGGCAAAGTTCCATTCGCAATTGCCGTGGATATCAGTGCCATCACAATAGCAGTTTGCCAGCCCACATTATCTGCCGCTAGTGGATACAAAAGAGATGCTATGGAAATTACAGCCAGAAGCACATAGATGCCGCGTATATGATTGCCTTTGCGGGATAGATAATATCCATATCCTGCACTTAATGCTACACAGGGCATCATAATATTATCAATGATAGTCTTATCTTCACTTTGCACAAAAAATAACGTGTAAATGGAAACCAAAGACATTAATACAAAGAGTATTAGTGTAACTGCTTTGGCTGTGCGTTGCTGTGAAGATAAAATTTCTGATTCGTGCCTATGCTCTGTCATACAAACTCCAAAACCATTTCATTCATTGCCAGCACTTAACTCTAATGCCACAGGTTCAATTTGCACCAACACATCAGAACCGCCTAGTGCCTTGCTCAATTCTTGCGCGGCAGTTTGCAGTATCGTCTCAAACCTTGTTGAAGAACTGATGCGACTGGTGATATCTGTTGTCACACGTTCAAGGTCTGCACGATATTGTGCGGCTTGAAGCAGAGTGGCATTTTCAATTGCAAGTGAGAGGCGTTCGGCAATCGACTCCGCAATTTCCACATCGTCTTGACTCAACTCATGTTGATTACGGGCGTTGATGTTAACAATGCCTACCACTTGCCCACGCAAGCGCAGGGGAATAGCCAATCTGCTTTCTTTCTCATTTCCATTGGTAAACACTGTTATCCCTTTGGAAAGGGCTTCTTGAATATGCTCACCTTGTAATGGGTTGTCCATCGGCTTAATCGCAGACTCTTTCAGTTCCATGCCAACGCTTAAATTTTTCGGTCTTAACACTTGCCACGCTTCTAAAGTGGATTTGCGAATTGCTATTTGTGCTTCTGCTAAAGCATTTCGCGCTTCTTCAATGGTTGTAGCATTGTTAATTGCTACAGCCACTTGGTCGGCTAATGTGAAAAGCACTTCCACATCATCTTGCGTGAAAGCGTTTGGCTCTGTACTTTGCACATCTAATGCTCCGATGATTTCACCAGCATAACGAAGGGGGAGTGCCATTTCAGAGTGGGTGTTGGGGAGGTCAGGGTTGTTGAAGAAAACCGCATCAGCTCCCACGTCTAGTGCGATGCGTGGTTGCCCGGTGGCAGTAACAAAGCCGACGATACCTGTCTGCCCGATGAGCAGTTTATGTCCGCGTTCTACCATTTTCCTACCACCAAAACTATTGGCGGCACGAAGCACAGCATATTGCTTTTGATTATCTAATAAGAAAATACCCGTGTGATAAATATTGAATTGCTCACTAATGACTTCAGAAATTTTTGGCAAAAGGGTTTCAAGATTTTGAATAGAGGAGATGACTTTCGTCACCTCAGCCACTGCTTGAAATTGACGAGCGCGTCTTTCGTTGATTTGATTTGCCTGCTGTAATTCAACCGTTCTCTCGCTGACACGTTGTTCAAGCGAAGCCTGCAATTCATTTAATTGAGCATTTTCACGTTTTTGAATTTCTTCGCTGGCGCGCGCCCTTTCAATGTTTTCATTTAACCGTTGAATTAGCAAGTGAATAATGCCTGCCCCGCCTATTATTAATACAGGAATAATAATTGCATCATCTAAACCGGCAGGCGTGTATTCGGTTCTGCCATTCAAATCCATGTAGGCTATGAATAATGTACAAGCAAGAGCAAGTGGCATGGTTAAGAAAAGGGAACGCCTACCAAGCAGAATCGCTGAAATAACTAAAATGACCGGAATTGCTACAATGGCGGTGTTTTTTAAACCATTTCTTTCGGACGAAATCACTGCAACTGCTAGAAGCAATGCTATCGGTACAACAATCTTAGTCATAGTGAGGTTCCCTCTATATACAAAATATAGAGAAATTAACTCAAGTACTACAATAATACTAAGAGCAACAAAAGCAAGTGGGTTGCGTGCATCTTCACCGCCGACGATTCCCGTCACCAATGGTAACAATGCAGCGCAAACAGCAATTACGAATAATAAAATATTGCGTGTTAGCCGAATGAAAGACGGGTCTTTGTCATCATCACTGCGAAAGTAATTTAAGAAACTTGTAAACATCGTATGCTCCTAAGCAATGCTTATTGCTCAGATGATTCCTGTGTAAATTGAATAGCAACATCTGCACCGGGCAGAGTGTTTCCAATTTCTTGAATAGCCGTTTTAATAATCGATTCCAAACTAATGGTGTTGCCAATTTTTGTAGAAATTTCACCTATCGTTCTCTCTTTTGTGGCACGTTTTTGTGCTTCTTGTAGTAAACGAGCATTTTCAATTGCTAGCGCAGTTCTTTCGGCTGTGGCTTGGGCAATGGCTATTTCATCTTCATCCCAAGTTTTATCAGGGTCAGCCGCCGTTAGTTTTAACGTACCAATTTGCGCGCCGCGTAAAATTAATGGAATCGCAAGGTTACGGGTTTGTTTATCTATTGTGAATTGCTGGCGTGCTTCTACGCCGTCAAAGTGATATTGGGTTATGTTTTGACGACGTAAAAAATCACTCCACTGCTGTTCAATCATTTGCGCCGCTGTTGTTTCGGCTTGTTCTAGTGCTTCTCGGCTTTGTTGATACGAACGCGCATTTTGTATAGCAATACTTACTTGGTCTGCTAATACCGAAAGAATACTTATGTCTTCATCTGTAAAGGCGTTGGTTTTTGTGCTTTGCACGTCTAATGCGCCAAAGATTTCCGCTTCAACCCTAAGGGGTAAAGCAATTTCAGAGCGAGTTTCAGGCAAATCGGGGTTGTTGAAGAAAACCGCATCAGCTCCCACGTCTAGTGCGATGCGAGGTTGACCTGCGCGCGTCACAAACCCGACGATACCTGTTTCGCCAACCTTCAAGCGATGACCTCGCTCCAACATTCTTCTTCCGCCTTCGCTGTTTGCGGCAACAAGCACGGCGTATTCTTTATGCACATCTAACAGAAAAATGCCGACGTGGTAAAAACCAAATTCTTCCGAAATGTTTTGCACAATTTGCGGCAATAGTTTATCTAATGTTTGTGTTGAACTAATGATGCGAGAAATACGCGCAATTGATTCAAACTCTGCGGCACGTTTGGCATTGCTTTGACTAATAATTTCAAGTTCAGCAGTGCGTTCAGCAACTTTTCCTTCTAGCCCCTGAAGCGTGTCGCTTAATCGTGCAGTCATTTCATTAAATGACCTTGCTAACAAACCCGCTTCATCTTGTGTTTCAATTTCAGCACGAGCGCTCAAATCTCCACTGGTAACTTTTTCTACTGTATTGGTCAACCTTCGGACAGGGCGTGTAATCACTTGCCCAACTACCAAACTGACGAGTAATGCGCCGATGAATAAACCGATTAAGATAAGCCCAGCATTTTGGAGTGCCACTTGAATTTCATTTTGCACCTCTTGGCGTGAAGCCAGAATAGCCGTATTTAATTCATCAGCCGGTGCGAAGAATACAAGTTTGTATTGTGTTGTAGGTAATACCGCACTAGCAACATAGGTGTTGATACCGCCAATGGGTACTTCTACTAAATTGGCTTGGTTGAAAACAATGCGTTGTGCGGCAAATTCTAAATTTGGAATTTCTGTATCGAATAACGATTGTCTAGTTAACAAACTGGTTGATTCGCGTTGTTCGATCCCAAAATCTTGATACCCTTTTTCTGGCATGTAAATAATAAAACCATTTTTATCAATCACAAATGCAAAATCTGATTCTGTTAATTGAATAGTTGAGACCAAATCTACAATGCTCGTAAGTGCTATATCTGCTCCCATAACTCCTTTGAACTCACCTGAGTTATATACAGGCACAGATAATGTAACAATTTCCCCTGCACCTGCTGGGTCTTGGTAAGGATTTGTCAACTGTGGCAACCCGTCAGGATTTCTTTCAGGGGTTGCAATTGTGTAGAACGCTTCTGTGCGTGGGTCAAAATCTGGAGGGACGTTTTGTGCTAGATTTGTATTTGGATAGTAAATGGTATAACCTGTTGCACTGATATAGTACACAGCCACGACTTGTGGGTTGACTTCTAAAAAGTTAGGTGCTAAAAAGTCTAAATAAATACTGGTATTTATATCTGCCAACATTTCTTCATCTACTGTCACTGTGTTTGGGATGAAAATTGAAGCAGGGTCTGTGCCAGAATTGCCAAACTGCCCGCCAGAAAGTTGAAAGATGCGCTCGGCTGAGTTCCAGTAGTTGTTTTGTATAAAGAAAACTTTTTTATCTTCAAAGTTTGAGCGGTATTCTGCAAGAGTTATCAAACCTTCTTGTGTGTTTGAGAATATTAAATTTGCTCTGTTGGCTTCTGCCTGTACACGACTCAAAATCTCCGATTCGGTTTGGTCTGCAACGCTGGTTTCATACTTTCCTGAAATATTATTGATGATTTCACCCGTACGCTCCAGACCAAAGAAAGCAATCGTGGCAACAATCATTCCGCCAGTTAACAATATACCTAATGTAATCTTGGTTTGTAAACTAAGGTTATTAAATTGACGAATAAATACCACAAAAATTGGTAACACAATTGCCAATACGATATAAGGTGAATATACCGATATTTGTGGCACGCTAATTCGATTTGTGCCTAGCACTGAATCAAAAGCATACATAAGTATGCCAAGCAACAATGCAACCGCTAAACCAGATGTTGTGTAATTGGGAGTCATTGCTAAGCCAACAATTGCTAAAAGAACAAAGATTGTTGAAATAGCAATTATTAAACCTAACCCTTGCACTGCAACCATTGCCAAAGATACATTAATAATAAAAACAATGGCAATAATTAACATTGCTAAATTTGTACGCTCTTGCCGAATTAATGATAAAGCAACCAAGTCAACATAAACGGTTAGTGTAAAAGAAATTGCTGGAAGATATAGCAAAGGCAAATTATTTGTGAAACCGAAATATGCAAACATCAATGCAGAAAGAGCCGAAGCAATTAATAGAATAGCGACAATTGCGGACCCATTTTGATTTAATCGTATTTGATTAGGAGACTGAGAAGGAATATTCATTATTTCTCGGCAATTACTTTTTGCCGCCTCCAATCTCAACTGTTACTTGGGTGCCGCTAATTTGAGTTCCTAGCTCGCGGACGGCTGTACGCAAAATGGCTTCAATATCTGTGCTAGCGGTAATTTTTGTTGAAATTTCGCCAATAGCTTGTTCTTTCGATGCGCGGCGTTGACTATCTTCCAGTAGGCGGGCATTTTCTAAGGCTAAAGCGGCGCGGTCTGAAATGGCTTGAACCAATGTGACTTCATCCTCTGTCCAATTTCTATTGTTCTCACTGGCTTCAATGTGAATGATGCCAATTATTTGCTCACGGAATTTAACGGGAACAGCAATGGTAGGCTGAGAGTTTTTCGAAGGCGCACTCAGGATGACGGTCTCGCCAGAAGCGATGGCTTTTTCTAATTGCGGATTATTTTGTGGCAATGCAGTCACAATAATGCTTCCATCGGGTTGAAAGGAATATCCTTGTTTTGTATCTCTCTGCGAAAATTTGATATTGCGATTTGCAACGCCATATTTTATGTCTTCTGCATTTTGAATATCTTTAACTACAATCGCAATTTGATTGGCTAAGGCACTTAATGTATCTACATCTTCATCTTTGAAAGCATTCGGTTGAGAACTTTGCACATCTAACGCGCCAAGAATTTTATTGCCATACTTAAGCGGTAAAGAAATTTCGGAACGAGTTTCTGGCAAATCAGGATTGTTGAAGAAAACAGCATCAGTTGTTGTATCTAATGCAATGCGTGGGCGACCACTTTGTGTTGCGTATCCTACTATGCCAGCCCCACCAACTTTCAATTGGTGCCTGCGCGCTAACATTTTTTGCCCACCACGGCTATTTGCGGCACGAAGCACTGCATACTCTTCATCTTTATCTAACAAGAAAATGCCGACATGATAGTACCCAAGTTTTTTACTAACAATTTGTGTAATGCGACCAAGTACTTCATCTGGCTTTTGTGTGATGCTTGAAACAATTTCTTGAGAAATTTCAGCAATAGATTGTAAACGTGTAGCACGTTGTTGTAATTGCTCACTGGCTTCTTTCAACGCTTGTGTGCGCTCTAAAATGTTTTGCTCTTGGCTAGCGGAAAGGTCTTCTAGTTTTTGGTTTACCTCGGTTAATTTTGCAAGTTGCTCTTTTTCTAATTTTGCACGAAAGTTGTTAATGCCGTATAAAATTAAACCAATCGTTAATACAACCCCTCCACTACGAACAAAACTATCAGTTGATTGCACAGGTAACGTTGAGTACAGAGGCGATGTAAATGCCGCACCTGTGGCTAAAAGCACCAAAATCAAAAAGCCTCTTCGAGATAGCAATACGCTTGAAATCACAATCCCAATATGCACGGTGGTTGCTACAGCAATATCAATCGAAGACGCTCTACCATTAAGTATGGTATAGAATCCCAAAGCAGTAAACGAATAAGTGAAGATATAAGCCCCAACTTGATAGTAAGTTGTGCGGCTGAGCATATAAGAACTTACAGTGAATGTAAGTAATACTAAAAAGACTGTAACGCTTCGTGCTGTTACTATTGCACCCGTAATTAAGAGGCTTGAAACAATAATAGTAATCGTAGCCAATAATTCTGCTTTGCGAATATCTTCAACATTGGTTAGGCTAGGATGCGGTTGAATGAGTGTTTCATAAACTCGGCTTAAGCGCGACTTGAAAGATACATTTTGCGACATGCTTTATTCAACCCCCTTTCCGCTTCCATTTTCTCTGATAGTTGGTTTGTTTCCATTCGGCTCTTCTATTAACTGGAAGGTGACGGAAGCATTGCCTAGTGCTTCTCCAAGTTCTTGCACAGTTTCACGGATAATTAAATCCATTTGTGTCACTGCACTTAATCGAGCAGAAATATCAGATACTAATGATTCACGTGCGACACGTTGTTGTGAATCTTGATATAACCGTGCGCTTTCTAAGGCACTGCTTAATTGGTCAGATAATGTCACTGCTAAATTGGTCTCTTCTTGAGACCATGCTTCTGCAATGTCAGGTTTTTTCAAACGAATTGCCCCAATAGATTGCCCACGAATCTTAATCGGCACACTAATGGTCAAACCATCGTTACCGAGAATTAAGTCACCTGTATCAATTGCTTTTGCAATGCTTGGCTCAACTGTCGCCTTTTGTGTTTGTGATACGCCCGGTGGTGTAGCAATATAACCAATGTTAGGGCGGTTGCGTAGAATCTTAATCCATGCTTCGCGGCTGACTTCACCGTAAGCGAGGCGAGAGGCTTCTAGTGCTTTTTCTGTTTCAGCAAATAAATTGGCGTTTTGAATAGCAACTGCTAATTGTTCCGCCAAAATTTGAAGCGTAGCAATATCTTCTTCAGTAAAGGCATTTGGCTCTGTGCTTTGCACATCTAACACGCCAAGGACTTGACCACCAACAACAAGTGGTAGCGCCATTTCTGAGCGTGTGCTTGGCAGGTCTGGGTTGTTAAAGAATACGGCATCTTCACCAACATCTAAGGCGATACGGGCTTTAATAGATTCGGCAACATAACCCACAATACCAGTCTCGCCAACTTTGAGCTGATGTCCTCTTTCTAACATGCGTTGTCCGCCTTCGCTGTTTGTAGCAGTTAATACAGCAAATTGCTTGCGCTCATCTAACAAAAAAATACCAACATGATAAAAGCCAAAATTTTCATTAATTAGACGAGAGGTTTGTTGTAATAATTCTGAAAGATTTCGGTACGATGTAATAGATTTACCTACATCTGCTACTGCGCGTAATTGGTTAGTTCGTTTGTCTAATAACTGTGTACGTTCTTGAATACGGTCTTCTTGTAAGCCTCGTTCTTTTTGTAAATCACTTAAGAATGATTGTGAACGTTCTTCTGATTTAGCGAATTCTGTTTGATTTAAGCGAATGGCATTTACGACGAGAACCGCAACCAGCAACAAAACTAATGTTCGCGTAATCCACAAAACTAAATTACCAGGGTCAATTGTGGTATTTGAAATCGTCAAAAGACCACCTAGAATTAACCAACCAAAAATTGTATACAAAACCATAGCAAATATGGTGATATACCAACCCATTCTCCATGAAAACAGCAGAGATGCCATCGCAATTGCAGTTAACATAAAGATACGCGCTTCGCCGATTAAACCTGTTTCGGTTAATCCAGAAATCGAAAGACCAATTAATAACCCTACAAGGGTAATGGCTCTTACGTTATATGTTACAGATAAAACAGTAATAAATACGACGATGATATATACAATACAATAGATTACAAAATAAATCAGTTCGCTACTGAAATAAGATGATATTAACGCTACCAAGCCAAATGCACATGCAAGGATAAGCGTGGTGCGTAAGAAACTTTCGCGCCAATCATGTTGTGTGGTTAGGGAGGTGGATGATTGATTCATCAATTAAGATTTTCCATCTTGCTTTTCAAACTGAGAGCCAATCACAACTTCGGCTTCTTTTAAGTCAAACACGCGCTGAAGTTCAGCGGCGGCGGTGCGGGTAACTGATTCAATATCTAGCGTTTCACGAATGCGGGTAGAGATGTTTGCAATCATCTGGTCGCGTACAGCGCTTTTTTGTGCTTCTTCCACAAGGCGGCTGTTTTCTAATGCCAAAGAAACTTGGTCGGCAATTTTTTCAACCAAAGATTTTTCTCTTTCGGTCCAATCTGGGCTATTGCTTTTTCTTTTTAACTTGATAGTACCAATTGTTTGTCCATATAAAACCAATGGTACAAGCAGGCTGTTTTTATTATCAACATCGTTGTTGCTTGTTTTTGCACGGTTGAATATGGGGCGTACACCCGCAGGCGTGTACTGATAGGCAGGCATTTGACGACTAGTGAGTTTTCTCCATGTTCGTTGAGTTTGAATGGAGGTGTTTGCTTCTAGTTGGCTGACCAAGTTTTGCGTCTCATTAATGAGGCGGACGTTGTCAAATGCAATAGCAATAAGGTCTGTTAGTGCTTGTAAAATTTCTGCATCTTCTATATTAAATGCACGAGGTTGGTCTGAATGTAAATCTAAAACCCCAATCACATCACCTCGTATTGCTAACGGCAATGCCATGCGTGAGCGTGTAAGCGGAAAGTTATCGTCTGGAACAAAATTCTTTGAGTCTACATCTAGGGTGGTGACTGAGCGATTTTGCTCTACCGCTAAAGCGAGTGGGTTTTTTCTGTTGGTTTCTAAATTATATATTTCGCCAAGAAGTTCTTTTCCTCTTGCAGAAGATGCTGATTGTAAATACGCATTTTTTTTATATTCATCAAGAATAAATAAACCAACATGATAAAACCCAAATTTCTCTGTGAGAAGTTTTGTAGAAGTTTCTAGTAATTCAGGAATGTCTTGAATTTCCGCAACCAAACGTGCCGCAGTTGTTGCCGAACGAAGTTGTGACATTCTGCTCTCAAGCACTTCAGTACGTTCTACCACTTTTTCTTCTAAGCGTTCACGTTCTATCGCTACAGACCGCAAAGCAGTTTGGGTATCTTGAATAATACGAGAAAACGCATTCTTAAATTGACCCATTGCCGCAACGATGACCCCGCCTATCACTGCAAAATCAAATATATAACCTAGCCAATTAATTGAAGTTGTTTCTGGTGCGGCTTCGGCTCTCAGCTGATATGCCCCGAGTGACTGCAATACAGCAACTGTAGCCATCAATATGATGCTAGTTATAAAAATAACTGTATCTACACGTCTATCAAATAATAATGCGCCAACCACAACACTTGCTAAAAGGAAGGCACTACCGTCAACCCATGGTCCCCATGCCAGAATCGCATTAACGCCGATAGCAAAAGATACGAATAAAAGTGCATAAGCACGAACTGAATACGGAACATGTAATAATGTAATAGCCAATAAACCAAGATATGAACTAACAAACAAAATACGGTCGCTAGCAGTGGCGTTAGGAAATGAAACCCCAATTAAAGCAATGCCAAGCAAGCACCCGATTCTCAACAAAGCAAGGATAAAACCTTCACGCCATTCAGCAACATTGAAGGTTTTTTGCGCTTCATTATTGACAGGGGGATTGTTTCTACCTATCATCTTGTTCTTCCATTGAAACTTCAATTTCTACTTCGGTGGCTTCCAAACTACGCCCTAACTCGCGCACTGTGGTTTGTAGAATATTATCCATGTTTGCAGATGCCCAAATTTTGGCAATGATTTCATTAGTAAGTCTTTCTTGCGCCGCGCTAGATTGACTCTCTTCTACCAAACGAGCATTTTCAAGAGCCAATGTAGCCTGTGCCACAATGGCTTCTACTAAATTTCTTTGTTCTGGCGTCCATGCGGCATTGCTTGCCATCTGAATTTCACCAATCACTTGGTCTCTTAATGCAAGTGGAACTTGGAGTGCATTCTCACTATCGGCATCCACTTCACCTAACTCATATTCAAGTGGGCGGTCACTGGTAAGAGAATCCCATGCGCTCTGTAAATACTGACGTTGCGTAGCACGCATTTCAGCAAGGCTTTGTTGTGCCTCTTGAAATAAACGTGAGTTTTCAATTGCAGTAGCAATACCATTTGCCATGTTTTGATACGCATCTACTTCTTGTGTGCTGAAAGCATTTTCTTTGCTCGAGTGCATATCTAATACACCAAGAACCGTATCGCCAATTAATAATGGTAAAACAAGTTGTGAACGGGTATAAGGTAAAAGCGGATTTTCAAGACGAATCTGATTAATCTCAGATGCAATTTGGCTGGTTTTTGAACGAATGGATTTAGCAACGCTGCTTTTACCTTCTAAATCAATACGATGTTTGTTTTCTTTCAAAACTTTGCCCGCTTCACCACTTGCAAACCTTAGGCTTGCCCACTTACCAGAGCTATCAATTAAATAAAAGGCTGTGTAATAACAATCAAATTCATCTTCAATGAATTTTGAGGCTCGTGAAAAGATTTGGTCAGAATCTAAAATCTCAACAACATTCCTACCAATCTCATTGATTTTTTTCAACTGTTGAGTACGTTCTTGCACCCTGTTCTCAAGGTTATTGCGTTCTTCTTTTAATATGTTTAGCGTGGTATCAATTTGTTTTTGTGCTTCAAAAAATTCTCGCTCTAAACTGCGAAAACCGAAAATAATGACCACGCCAAACATCACAGTTGCCGCGCCAACACTAATCCAATCTAAAAGATTAGCAGGTGTTGACAATGGATTTAATGGCAATAGCCATTCATTTAACATTAACCAGCCTAAAACTAAATATGTAATTACATCAATCACAATTGCAATAATGCCCGCTCGAATGGAGAGCATCATTGTTGAAAATATAATCAACGCTAAAAAATAAAACAAACCAACGCCGAGAGCATTGTATGTAACTAAGGTGCTAATCCCTAAAACATAAATGCTTAAGAGGAAAACCACCATACGAATGGTATAAGAAAAACGAATGACAGTAACAACGGCAGTCAGTAAATAGCTGATAATGAAAATCGAATCCAAAACCACATTCGTTGAAGAAATCATGGCTGGGATTAAAGCCGCCGCCCCAAATATTAAAGTCCCAATTAGCAATGGGAAAACGAAGCGCTCTCTCCAATTTTTGTATAACTGGCGAGTCTCAATTTCAGGGTTAATAGCAGATTGGTTAAAAGAATTACTATTCATTTACGATTCATCTTTCGTTTGACCATTACCAGTTGGTTTCACTTGAATTTTCGTAAAACGCGCGCCTGTTACTCTAGTAATTTCGCTAGCCGTTGTCATCAAAATCGATTGAATATCGGTTGAGCGGCGAATCTTACTGGTGATATCATAAACCAAACGCTCGCGTTCCGATTGTGCGCGAATTTGCTCAAACAAACGCGCGTTCGCAATCACTGCCGCAAGGCTTCCGCCAAGTGTGCCGAGCATTTCTTCATCATTTTCTGTGTAGGCATCCACTTGTTCGCTCTCTACATTTAATACACCTAACACTTCATTACGATAAATCAACGGGACGGCTAATTCAGACTTTGTATTTGGACTGAATTTTATATAACGTGGGTCTTCGTTTACGTCTCTGATTCTTAGGGGACGTCTGTGTGCCGCAACCCAACCTGTTACTCCCTTGCCAATTTCTACGTTTGTTGCGGTTACGTCTTCAGCATATCCAACCGATGCTTTCACTTCCAACATTTTCTTTTCACGGTCAACCAACAAAATCGTCACACGGTCACCGCCAAGTGTTACTTGAAGCCCTTTCACCGCACTTTCTAATGCTTCTTCCAATGTACTCCCAGATGCGGCAGTAGATGTAATGTGATGCAACAAACGATGTTGCGATAAATGCTCTTGTGTTTCAGCAAACAGTTCTGTATTGGCAACAGCCACTGCTAATTGGTCTGCCAAAATTTGTAAACTGCGTAAGTTATCTTCTGAAAAAGAGTATGGTTTTGTGCTTTGCACATCCAATGCACCAAGTATTCTATCGCCTACTCTCAATGGAATAGCGGCTTCTGCGCGAGTATCTGGTAATAATGGATTCGCATAATATGTAGCATCTTTGCTTGTGTCATTGACAACCAACGTCTCTCCACGTCCTGTCACAAAGCCTACAATTGATTTTGAGCCCACACCAATTTTATGACCAGCCCGCTTCATTTGTGCGCCTGCTTCACCAGTGGCTTCACGGATCACTGCAAACTCGCCAGGTAAATCTAACAAAAATATGGCGGCATGATAAAAATTAAATCGCTCGCGGATTAATCCCACTGCTTTCACAAGTAACTCATCTAAATCAAGTGAACCGCTAATATCGCGTGCAATTTCAGCCGCAGTTTCAAGTTGTAATGCACGTCGTTGGCTTTCATCTAACAATGCGGCATTATGTATCACACCAGCAACTTGCCCTGCTAATGTAGTGAAAAACTTCAAATCGTCTTCGTTAAAAACTTGTTCTCTATCTAAATCTTGAATTATTAAAGCACCAATCGGGTTGTTATGCACCAACATTGGTGCGCCCATCCAAGATTTTGCGGGCTTGCCTGCTATTTTTGCACCAAGTTGTGCTAATTTTCTTTCAGTGTCTTCTACAATCATCAACGGTTGACGCGTGCGAATCAATATAGAAGTTAATCCTTCGCCAAGTGGGAACGAATCAATAGAAATCACTTGCCCATTTTCATAACTGAACGGAATACTAATTGAATTGCTCTTTTCATCGTACAAAGCGACAATTAAGTTATAGTCACCAATGATTTGCTTAATCTTTGCTAGCAAATCATGATAAAAACTTTGCATATCCGCCGCAGATGAAATTAAATCGTTGATAGACGCTAATGCTTCTACTTCATGCAAGTGTTTAGATGTTTCCTTTACCGCGCCTGCTCTTTCTAACGCCACCGACATTAAATCTGCAAGGTTGATATAGGGTTGAATAGAAGTATTTGAAAGCGTTTGTTGCCTTGAACCAATCATCATAATAGAAGCAAGGGTGTTGCCTCTGCGTACAGGAATAAAAACTGCACCCATTAAGTCTAAATTGTGAATTAAATCTTTGAAAACTTTTGGCGTATGTGAATCAATCAAATTAGCATTTGCTACACCACGCAATAGATAATCATAAATTTCTTCTGGTTGCACTTTGATTGGTGTGGGCAAACCTTCAATTTCAGCAACATTCCTTGTGGTATCTGCTGAAGCAATGACTCTTAACAAATCTTTTTCAACCTTGAATACTACGATGGGGTAGGGGGCATTACGAAGGATTTGACCGCCGACATTCAAAATTTCAGATTCATTGTTCGCCTCAGCAATTAATCGGCTAGAGCGATACAAACGTTCCATCTCTTGAAAGTTAATTTGACTCGCTTCAATGAGACCAGTAGTTTGAATTGCTGAAGCAATCTGACTTGCCAGCGTTTGCAACATCACAACTGTATCGGGGCTAAATTCAGCGGCTTGCGTACTTTGCACATCTAACACGCCTAAAACCAAATTGCCCAAAGAAATTGGCACAGTCGCTTCAGATTTGGTTTCTGGTAACAACTCATTTCTTAAATGAAGCGGGTCTTCAGACACATTAGATGTAATACGGGCTTGATTCTTTGCCGCTACCCAGCCAATGATAGAAGCGGAACCGACTTCAAGCCTATATTTTTTATTGAACAATTCTTTTGTAGCAGGTCCACTACCTGATTTGAAATCGGCATATTTGCCACCGCGGTCAATTTGAAAAATACTGGCTTGATAAAACCCAAACTCCTGAACCAAAAGTTCAGTGGTTTTATTGAGCATATCATCTAAGTTAAGCGTGGTTGTTACATTTTGTGCTACTTCTGCGGCAGTGCGGATTTGCCTTGCACGTTCATCTACCTTTTTTTCAAGTGATTGGTACACTTCACCAAGTTGCCCTGCCATGTGATTAAACGAATTTGCAATTACACCAACTTCATCATTGCTAGAAATTTCTACTCGTTGTGTCCAATCGCCATCTGTAAAACGGCGAGCAGAATCCGCTAATGATTGAAGGGGTTGAATGAATCTGCTTACACCCCAATTGAGTAAAGCATATAAAACACCAAATACTCCTAACGATACTAATACAGTAAAGAGTGTTAATTCTGTAACTTGAGCAGAAGCAGTAGGTGAATTGATTTCGAGCAACAATGCCCGTGTGCGAAAATATATTAAACCAACTAACCCTGCAAGCGGAATAAAAGCAACAAAAAATATTGTTCTTACAAGTTTGCTTGTAAGGCTAGTATTTATCTCTTTCGTATCCATAGCAGGCAGTGTTGACTTGGTCATGTTGAGGCGTAGATAAAACTAAGTAAATTCCCAAACAGGTTCCCCGTTAAGAATGCGGCGGATTTGGTCAGGGAATCGGTCTGGGTCTAACGGCTTGCCTAAGAATCCATCAAAGCCTGAATCTTGGGCTTTCTTCATTTGTTCCATGCTGGCTTCAGCAGTGACGGCAATAATCGGCACAGATTTGAAGCGGTCTGAAGCGCGAATTTTCTTCAAAGCACCATAGCCATCTTCATACGGTAAACGAATATCCATCAAAATCAAATCAAGGCGGGGTAATGTGTCGGCATATTCAACAACTTCATAGCCAGATGTTTTCCATTCACAATGAATGCCCAAGTAGCCCAACATGCGGGCGATGAGAACGAAATTTGATACATTGTCTTCGACGACCAAGACAGCCGCGTCTTTCGGGATGTTCGGTTTGCGAATCGGTTGCGTATCCGAAACTGCGGGGGTTTGTTCGTTGTCAGCCATTTGTGCTCCTTATAATGAAGCGCTCGATTTGCTGGGTGAGGGTATCTATATCAATCGGTTTTTGAATATAACCATCACACCCGGCTTCCAGTGATTTTTCACGGTCTCCGCGCATTACATTTGCAGTTACTGCAATAATCGGAATTTTTGAAAACTTTTCAATTTGTTTTATTTTTGCAGTTAAAGTATAGCCATCCATATCTGGCATGTTAATATCCATCAAAATTAAATCAATTTTTTCGTTCTCAAGTTTTTCAAAGGCTTGCTCTGCTTTCGCGGCTTCAATCATATCGTAGCCATCAGCACTTAAGACTCTCCGAATCAGATTTCTGTTATCCGGATTATCTTCTACGTACAAAACCGTACCTTTATTAAAGTCTGACATTTCTAATTTAAAACTCCAGCCAGAATTTTACTTTCAATACCAAGATACACGCATAACAGGTACCTTACAAATAGAATTCCAACTGTATTGCAAAAACAGCCGAGCAAAAAGAACTCGGCTGCAGAGCGGGTGGCGAGAATCGAACTCGCGTATTGTGCTTGGGAAGCACATGTTCTACCACTGAACTACACCCGCATGAATGATGTTCGACGATGTATTAAATTATATCACGCGATTTAATCCCGCTTCTTTCTTGGGGGATTACTGATTCCGTTTCAGCAACATATTTGCTAGCCCCAGCATGAGCTGACCTGCTTCGCCATCTGGTTGGGCTTGCTCGGCATAACTCATGGCTTTTTGTGTTTGCTCGGCTGAAATTTTTTCAGCATATTCTTTTGCGCCTTCATCTTCTAAAAGTTTGGCAACTTCGCCAACTTCAGTTTGGGTAATAGCACCTTGCTTCCAGCGAGTAGAAAATTGTCGGTTTTGTGACAAGCCGAATAAAACTGGAAGCGAATTTTTTCCTTCCACTAAATCACTAGCAACCGATTTGCCTGTTACAGATTCATCGCCCCAAATTCCTAACACATCATCTTGCACTTGAAAGGCTAAACCTAAATGATAGCCAAACAACCGATATGCCTCTACGATTTCTGGCTTCGCGTAGCCAAGTAGAGCGCCGATGTGTGTGCAAGCGGAGAGCAGGGAAGCGGTTTTGCCACCTATCATGTGCCAGTAGTCTTCTATTGATAAGTCGTTTCGATTTTCGTAGGACATATCTAAAAATTGACCTTGCGTAAGTTTCAAACAAACTTCACTTAAGATTTGAGTCGCTTGCACAACCATTTCAGCAGGATAATGCTTAGATAAATCTAAAATAGATTGATAAGCAATCACAAACAAACCATCACCAGCGTTGATAGCCATGGGCTGACCCCATTTCGTCCAAACGGTTTTTCTGCCACGCCGTAATTCAGAATTATCTTGAATGTCATCATGCACGAGTGAAAAGTTGTGAATGAGTTCAATTGCACTGGCGGCTGAAATTGCGTGTAGCCAATTTAGGTTTATATCTTTATGTATTTGATTATTACTATTAATAGAAGCAGTAGATAACAGTGTAATGAGTGGGCGAATGCGTTTACCTGCCGCATTTGGACCTGCGCCTTCACCCGTCCAACCCATGTGATAGGTGAGCATTTCGTGAAATTCTTTGGTGTGTGATTCGTCTAACCGAGCGATTTGATTTTTTAATTCTGTTTCGATGGCTGTGAGCATGGTTTGTTGTAAATTCATGTTGAGTCCTATATCATCCCTACGGGATTTTTATTTTATTATTTCGTTTATTCTACAATCCTGCCATCCCTACGGGATTTGGATTCTTCTTTGTCATTGCGAGCCTTGCAAAGGCGAAGCAATCTCGTTATTAAGTATGGGATTGCTTCGTCGTGCTAAAGCACTCCTCGCAATGAAGTTTTTAACTGAGTAGGGGATTGGTAATGAATGGCATGAAAGCCAAGTTTGCGAGCGGTTTCGATGTTTGGTAAAGAATCATCAATAAAAATACATTCTTCGGCTTTGTGATTAATGAGTTTCAAGGTTAGATGAAAAATAGCAGGGTCTGGTTTGATGAGTTTATGTTCACCTGAAACGATGATGGTTTCAAACAATTCATCTATGAATGGATATTTTTTTCTGGTAATTGGGAATTTCTCGGCTGAAAAATTTGTCAGCATGTAAAGAGGTAAGCCATTTTGTTTTAATTCTTTGGCTATGCTGACAGTCTCTTCAAAAACTTCAACAAGACTTTCTTCCCAGTATGTGTCATAGGCTTGAATTAATTCGGCATATTGTGGGAATTGTTTTGATAATTCGGCTACGCCTTCGCTGAATGAACGTCCTGCATCTTGTTTTGCATTCCATTCGAGGAAGTGAATCTGTTGCAGGAAAGAGTCAACAGATTGAAGGTCAGGGAAGAAGCGTTTGTATAAATTGCGAGCATCCCATTTGACAAGGACGTTTCCAAAATCAAAGATGGCGGCGTGGATTGGCATGGTGGATATTTTACATGAGATTGCTTCGACCTGCTTGTGGTTACGATACAGGGCGAGATAACCTCGCCCCTAACGACTCGCAATGACATATTGTTGTATAATCGCGCGATTGTAAAAAAACAAAAAACTTTATTGCGAGTTGCGTTTATGTGGAGATTGCTTCGTCGAGAAGAACGCTCTCCTCGCAATGACATAGATGGAGAATTGACATTGAGCCGTTTGATTAATACTGACTCGGTTGGAAAAGAACGTACACGTTTATCGAAAGCGATTGTGTTGTGTATTCGTGAATTGGCAAAACAAAAACAAGTAACGCCAGATGCAAAAGACCAAGCGGCTTATATCGCTTTGGCATTGCAAGCCATTGCCGACGGGATTGATGTTTCGGTGGCGGCGTGGGAGAAACGTGATTATTGGGTGAAAGCCGACAAGTTTCGGATGGAGTGGATGTGGAGCGGACAGTATGCGGCGAAGATGAAGGAAGCAGTACTTGGCGATGATTGGGCGACGATTGCCATGCTGATGCCAAAAATTGCTGAGAAGTTTAATAAGATTGAAGTTTCAGATAATCACCGCTTAGGCACACCATGGTCAAGTGCTTATAAGTTGTTGGCGTTGCATCAGAAGTTGTGAGAGGGTAGAGACCTGTTCATCCCAAGTTAAGTCTTCGTAGTTGAAGAAGGTTGTTATGGACGGAATTATAGTCGGGGAATGGAAAAACGGGAGTTGGGAATCGGGAATTGGAGAATTACAAACATGACATGTCTTAACGTGACCTGTGCAGATTAAGATTCGTGTCCGTGCATAAGTTCTGATTGATTCAGGTTCTAATGAGACATGTCATGTCTTTTGTAGTTGAAGAAGGTTGTCATGGACGGAATTATAGTGGGGAATTGAGGGAATGGGAATTAAGTACTAAAAATACTCAAAAATCCTATTTATCAAAAATAACTGACCATATACCAACCAAAGCACCAAGTGAAAATACTAGTATAAAAAAAATACCGAAAACTACAGCACACCCCCCTCGTAAAGGAGGCATGCCTGGAACAGATTTATACTTAACTTGCCAGTAACCACTAAGTCCCATAATAAACATGCCTATAAATAGTATTATTTTAGCTGACAAACCTGTTTGTATAACGAAGATGCTAAAAAGCATTATGAATACACCCACAAGCATAGGTATATATGTATATTTAAGAATCGTATCATCATAATCAATTCCATTAAGTTTTTTGTTATTTTGTAAATTTTTATTTTTCATATAAAATCCTATCTTTATCAATAATAGACTAATTTCCGTTTGGATCATATAAACCTAAATTGGAATACACACTTGGCATAATATAATTATCTATATACTGATTTGCTACAGTATTATAAGCTGCTGAACCAACGACATAGCCAGTTACTGCTCCAATACCTTCCCCAAACGGTAAAAATGGAGAATCTATAGGAGCTCCAATTCCCGCACCAGCAGCAGTCGTGGCATAAATAAATGGTAGTGTTACGAGGTCGACTACAACTGCCTGCGCTCCGCTAAGTCCAGCTCGAGCTATTCGTTGATATGGCGAAAGGTTATTATTGCTATCAGCAATTAGTTGTGCCGAAATGGCAATGCCTGCTTCTAAGCCTGGATTAAATGTAAAACTATTAAGAAGCCGAAATGGATATCTTCCACGACCGTTTACTCCATGATCGAAAAGGAAAACTGAGTTATCTATCCAATTAGCAGATGTATCAAACCATAGACCAAGAAAATCTGGTGTTATATTAGAACTCCCACCAGAATTTGTGGGGCCAGCATAGGGTAAAGCAGGTGCATCACACACAATATTACACTCTGGTAATTCTGGCACTTCTGGCAACCTTATCACTGATGGAATAGTCGAATTAGGTGTGGATTGGTTGTTGTTATTATTAGGTGATATGCTTGAAATAGTAACAGAACCACCACTATTTATAACAAGCCCATTAAATGAACCGCCTGAATTTTTGCTGTTTTGTCCTAAACAAATCCCGCCACTACCAGATGTACCATTTATCATACCAGTAAGCGTAAAACTAGATCCACAATGCCCTGTTGGGTCATTAAAGTTAATTGGATTGTTTCCTACATAACTGAATCTATTAAACATTTGTGGATTATAAGGATTCGGCACAATCGAATCAGGCTGAATAAACCTGTTCAGCACGGGTGAGTAAAATCTTGCCTTGTAGTCCATCAAGCCAATGTCTTCATCCAAGTTGCGTTGGCCTGTGTAACCGTAGTCGGTGAGTCCGCTAGTGGGTTGGTTGGGAAGTTGTCTAGTGCCGCCGAAGGGTAAATATTTAAAATCAAATGTAAAAGTTCTTATGCAAATTATACTAAAAGGTGACATTCACCCGCTTCGCGAAAGTGAATGTCACCTAGTTTACTTAATCCGCCGCGACCGCCTCACCTTTTTCTCTTTTCACCATCAGCGAGTCAGCAGTTACATTTTCTCTTTCATTTGAATCACTTTCTTCTGCCACGCCATATTGCACTTCCAACTCGTGGCGGAATTGCTGAGTATATAAACGATAGTAATGTCCTCGTAATTTTAATAACTCGGCATGTGTACCTTGTTCAGCAATCTTGCCATCTTCAATGACCAAAATTCGATTAGCACGACGAATCGTTGATAAACGATGTGCAATCACAAAAGATGTACGACCTTTCATCAAGGCTTCCATCCCTTTTTGGATTAATGACTCCGTGAGCGTATCTACACTTGATGTCGCTTCGTCCATGATAAATAATTCTGGTTTGGCAAGCACGGCTCTTGCTAGACTAATTAATTGTTTCTGCCCAACTGAAAGTAGATTCCCGCTTTCACCGACGTTGTGCTCATAACTTTTTTCTAATGTGACAATGAAATCATGTGCGCCAGCAATTTTGGCGGCTTCTTCTACTTGTTCATCGGTAGCAGATAATCTTCCATAACGAATGTTCTCGCGCACTGTACCAGAGAATAAATGTGGTGTTTGCAGAACAATCCCAATTTTGGAATGAATCGATTCCAAAGTGTAATCTGTATAATCTATGCCGTTGATTTTAATAACGCCTTTTTGAGGCTCGTAAAAGCGGCAGAGTAGATTAACGATGGTTGATTTGCCACCACCTGTCGGACCGACAAGAGCGACCATCTCGCCAGCATTCACTGTCAGCGTGAAATCAGTCAAAACTGGTTTTCTATCTTCATAATAAAAATCCACATGCTCAAATTCAATCTTACCCATCAATGTTTGGGCTGGGATGGCATTCGGTTTGTTGTGAACATCGGGCGGTGTGTCTGCTAACTTGAAAATTCTTTCAGCCGATGCAATTGAATGTTGCATTTCTGCATAGACGCGCGCCAAATCTTGTACGGGCCACATCATAAAGGTAAGATAGGCAACGAAGGCTTGAATACCACCAATTGTAATTCCGCCAAACTGAATTTGCACACCACCATACCAAACGATGGCACCCAACGCAATTGCGGCAATGATTTGTACAGTGGGTAGGAAAAGCGCCGAAAGCCAAGCCGCGCGATATGAAGCACGATACATTGTTGTAGTGAGTTGTTGAAATTCAACTAAGTTTTCATCTTCACGCCCAAGCGCTTTGACCACGCGCACGCCTTGAATGTTTTCATTATATGCGCCTGTAATTTTGCTGTTGGCACGGCGACTCTGACGAAACTCTACCAAAATATATTTTTGAAATTTGGTAGCGACATAAATCATAATTGGGATGATAGCAGAGACAATTAAAGCCAACTTCCAATTGATGATTGCCATAAAAGTCAGTGACGTAATAATGTTCATCACCGCCCAAGTGCTATCTACAATGCCCCAAGTGACAAGGTCAGATACACGACCTGTATCCGATGTGACACGCGCGATTAATCTTCCGACCGCATTTTGAGCATAGTACGAGAGCGAAAGTTCTTGCAAATGATTGAATAACATTTTTCTCAAATCATATTGCACACGCTCACCTAAAACACCTGCCAAGTAAATAAAGGTGAAGATAAAAATACATTGCAATAAGATAAACGAGCCGTAAATCCAGGCAATGCGAATCAAAACATCTTTATTTCCGAGCGCAATACCTTGGTCAATCATTTGTTTGTTGAGATATGTGAAATACGCATCAAATGCGGATGTGAGACCAATCGTAATTAAGAATCCCACAACCCATTTCCAGTGCGGCTTTAATACGCCCATAATTCTTTTGAATACAGGGGCTGTTAGTTCAGAGGTATATTCTTCTTCTTCGAGTTCAATAAGTTCTTCGGACATAGTTACTCCGTAAAATTATGAAGTATGAATTTTGAATTATGAAAGTTCAAGTTTCATACAACAAATTCCTAAATCGTTTTTTATAGTTTTCCTATTCGCTTTTTAACTTTTGTGACAATTGTTGTTAAGATGGCAATAATTTCATCTATTTCTTTGCGAAGAGGTTCGAGCCTTTTGGCGGGCATAATACCTGCTCTTACAATTAACTCAAGCCAAAAGGCGGTTTCATCGGCTTCTTGCAAAACCCCTTCTAATTTATTAATGAAATCAGCATCAGATTTTGCTCGTTGGCTTTCACGAAATTGTGCGCCAACTGAAGTACCAGAACGTAAAACTTGCTTGCCTAAAACTTGTGATTCAGTTGACTTTGGCAAACTTTGATATAACTTCACGATTCTCAATGCAAATTCTGTTGTTCGCTCTCGTAAATCATTCTTTACTTCATTCATGGCTGATTCCTTTCATAATTCATAATTCTGATTTCATAATTTCCTGCGCAAGTTCTTCGTCAATTCTGGTTTGAATATCATAGACCTTGCGATACATGCCATTAGATTGTTGAAGTAACTCATTATGATTTCCTTTTTGAATCACTTCACCTTTATCTAATACCAGAATGATGTCGGCTTTCATCACAGATTGAATGCGATGTGCAATAATGAAAGTTGTGCGGTTTTCCATCAAATCATCTAGTGCTTTGCGAATGGCGGCTTCGGTTTCTGTATCAATTGCCGAAGTTGAATCATCCAAAATTAAAATGCGCGGATTTTTCAAAATCGTGCGGGCAATCGTTACGCGTTGTTTTTGTCCACCAGAAAGTGTGACACCTTTTTCACCAACAATGGTTTTATAACCATCAGGGAAACTCAAAATCACATCATGGATGGCGGCGGCTTTGGCGGCAGATTCAATTTCTTCTTGCGAAACGGTTCTTCCAACACCATATAAAATATTTTCACGAATCGAACGACTGAACAAAAACGGTTCTTGTTGCACAATGCCAATTTGTTCACGCAAATATTTGCGCGGGTAATCTTTCAATTCAACACCATCTAGCAAAATGCTCCCATCCGTGTAATCGTGAAAGCGCGGCAAAAGATTCACCAGCGATGTTTTCCCTGAACCTGTTGACCCTAACAATGCAATGGATTGCCCTGGCTTGATATGAAACGAAACATTTTTGATGACGTGCTTTGTGCCGTCTGAATAGATAAACGAGACATCTTTGAATTCAATCTCGCCTCGTACTGGACCTGTGGGCTGTATCTTGCCATCGGTCAAAGGTTCTCGCTCCTGCTTTGTGATTTCCATCAGACGTGCATACGAAACCATGCCTGTTGATGTTTGTACAATTGTCCTGCCTAAATTGCGGATTGGGAAAATCAGCCAGACTACCAAACCGACATAAGCGACATAATCACCAATAGATATTTCGCCATTGATTGCCATAAAGGCGCCGTAGATGTATCCAAACAACATTTGGGCACCAAGCGCAATATCTGAAAGGGGCCAAAAGAGTGAGTGCATGAGTAACAAAATTTTGCCTTTCAAAAATTTTGCCCAATTGTCTTTTTCAAATTTATCTTTTTCGTAGCCTTGCCTAGCAAAGGCTTTGACAACTCTCACGCCTGTTAAGTTTTCTTGCAAGGTAGTAGAAAGCACTGCTTCTTGCGCTTGATATTCTTCATAGGCTTTGGTCACTTTTTTGAAGAACCATAACGACACCCAAAGCATGAGCGGAATCACAATGACGGAGAGCAGACCCAGTTTTAGGTCAATGTAAAGAATCGCAATCCAGTTGATGAAGAAGAGCAAGACGATGCGTCCTACTCCAATTGCTTGTTCAGAAAAGAAGCGGCGAAGCGCATCCACATCAGATGTGACGCGTTCAATCAAATCACCTGTTGGGGTTTGGCTGTGATACGAAAAACTTAATCGTTGAATATGGTCGAAGAGAAAATCTCGCAAACGGCGGGTGATACCTTCAGCAGTGTAGGCGGCTAAACGTCCAGAAAGAAATGCAAAGCCACCTTCAATGAAAGCCAGCAACACAAAGCCCAAACCAATTAAAAGAAAGGTTTGTGTAAGTGAAGAGCCAAGTTGCCTGCCCCCGATGAGGATATCATCTGCAAAAAGCCTGAGCAAAAGATAAACAGATGTTTTTGCAAGCGCCGAGATTGCAAGTGCAAACGTAGCGGCGAGATATGAAACGCGAAAATCAGTCATCATGCGCCATAAGCCCACGAGGCGGTTTTCATGTAGCGAATCACGAAAGTCAAAATAGTTTGTGTTGTTCATGCTTTCTCCAAAAGATATTAAACAAAAAGGCTGTGACGATTGCGCCACAGCCCGAATAAATAAGGGATAACAAAGACCTAACGGTCTATAGGCGCACGAAGAGGGACAAATCCGAAATCGATGTTGGTGCGTAATTTGAGTGTCATTGCCATTTCGCGTGCGCTCCTTTCTTGAGATTTTTCTTGCAGTGGGTTGAGTTTACTCCCTGCGCGGGGGATGTGTCAAGGATTTTATGAAAACAAAGAAATAGCAGGTAATTTACCTGCTATTTCTTCTAAAACTTAACCTTTCAAATTCTTCAAATGCAATTTTGTATTCTTCAACAACTCAATCATCAAATCACGGATGTGGGGATTGAGATAATGATTCTCTAACGTAGATAATGGAAGGAAACGAGCACCAGCAACGACATGAATACAATTTGATGCGCCACATAAACAAATGAAAGGTGCGTCCATTTCCCATTCAGTGGAAGGGTAGAAGAAATAAAGGTCTTCACCCTTTTCAATATCTTTGCAAGCAACGACTTGCATTTTATCTGTATCCAAAATCACGTTGGGGCTACATGAATGATTCAATGCCGCAAGTTTGCCGACGTGGGTATGTTTATTTCTTGCGATTTGTACTGTAAAGCGATTCGGTTTGTCAGTGATGTTTTCACTTGGCATTGAACAAATCACTTCACCTTTTTTATAGGCTTGTTTTGTAACCAATGTTCTGAATTTATTTTCAGTTTTGATTGCAAGTGTTTCCATAGTTGTCATAATCAATTCTCCTATTCAGTAATTTGTCATTGTATAGTGAAGCGAAGCAATCTCTGGATGAAAATATTTTAACCAGCGTTTGAGATTGCTTTGTCGTAACGCAAGCGTTACTCCTCGCAATGACATAATCTTTTTATTAGTATAGCCATAATAAATTAAATTACAAGAGTTAAATGAATATTATTTAATATTTTAAGATTGATGAATTAAATAAAAAACATCATCAATGATGTTTTGAAAATAAAATCATTAGAGATTGTTTCGTTACGTTGGTCTCGATACAATGTTCGCTCTTGCCCACATCTACTCGACCAACGAGTTTTTCTTGCAATGCCGTGTATCAAAATGACATTGTAAGTTGTGTTGTTGGTTTTTTTCCGTTTAATAAAATAAACGGCGCGGCTTTGTCGGCGAGGATGTGAAGTTTCTTCAATGCAGATAATGAATTGATTTTATTCGTTCTTCTGGCATTCAAAATAATTTCTGCGCCTTTGAGCCCGATGCCTGGAATTTTAATTAATTGATGTTTATCAGCCGTGTTGATTTCGATGGGGGAGTGAATCAAGTTGAGGTTTGCCCACGCAAGTTTCGGGTCAGAGTGAAGCGGAAGGTTTTCATCAGATGTAAAAGGTAAATCTTCTAAATCAAAATCATAATCACGTAATAAAAATGAAGCTTGATACAAACGATGTTCACGCATGGGGTTCACAGCAGGTTTATTTTCAAGCGGCGTATCGTGGATGGGATGAAACGCAGAATAATAAGCACGTTGCAGGCGAATATTTTTTATCAGCCAATGCGTTGTGGTTAATAATTCCAAATCACTTTCGTCGGCGCCGCCTGCTACAAACTGCGTCACAGCCGATGGATATTTCCCATTCCAAAATTTATAAGCAGGTTCGTTACGGCGAATTTCTTCAATGAAACGAAGCGGGCGCATTAACTCTTCAATAAAAATTTTATGCGGCGCAAGTTTTGCAAGCCGCTCGGTGTTCGGCGCTTCCAAATTGACCGAAAGCCTATCAGCCAATTGCATGGCGCGAAAGACTTGGTCTTTTTCAGAACCTGGCATTAGTTTTAGATGAAGATAGCCGCGGAAGTTTTGTTTTTTACGCAAGATTTCTGCTGTATCTAAAAGTTTATCTTGAGTTCGGACTCCGCCTCCTGCTATGCCTGAACTGAGGAATACACCCTCAACCAATCCTCGCTGATACATTTTGCCGAATAAATTTGCGAACTCGTCTGGCTTGAAGGTTGCCCGCCGAAAATCTCTACCTGCTCTGAATGGACAATAATAGCAATCACGTTCACATGCGGACGATAATAATGTTTTTAGTAAAACAATATTTTTTCCATTGGGCAGTTGAGCAGGGTGGGCGAATGCGGCGCGTTTCTCTTTAGGTGTGAAACATGAAGGTTTGGTCTCGATACGATGCTCGTTGTCACTCGCATCTACTCGACCAACGGGGTTACGAGTTTCTTCTGCATGTTCTAATTCCATTTGGCTGGAAAGTTCTA
>JAEURH010000259.1 GCA_016789365.1 Anaerolineales bacterium | reverse complement strand
GGTTTTGTTCACTGGGGTGATATCGAAGAAATTGGCTATGATCCATTAGGTCTTGCTTTCCAGTTCTGGCTTTCCGACACGGCGGATGAGTATCCGAATGCGGGCTGGAATTTGTTGGGAAATATCCGTTACAGCAGGAACGGAGACAGAGTTCTGGCATTCATGCGCGCGACCGAAATGCTTGGATTGACTTGTAGTGGAAAACGCTCCGACTGGCGCGATGTGCTGCTTAGTCTTGAATGCTACTACGGTCTTTGGCTTGACCCTACGCTCAAGCAGGAAAAAGACGGCGTGCCGCAGCTGGACGGCAAAAAACTGAACGAGACGATACGCGCCAAAAAAGACGGCATCAAATTCGGTGAAAAATACAAAGACATGATTGCGGCCTTCAATGCCACGCGCGGCGAAGTACCCTCACCCTAACCCTCTCCCAAAGGAGAGGGGACTGAGGACTTTTGCTGACGCAAAAGCGGTTTATAAAATCGATTTATATTTTGTTGGCGCAGCCAACGCGGGAATGTCCTTACGCCCCCGGCTTCATCGCGACCGGCATAATCCGGCCGGGGTTGGCAATCTCGCGGCCGTTGACGGTGATGCTGCCGGGGGTTGCGATGCGGACATCGGTGCCGAGCGTGCCCTTGACCGTCACGGCGGGCGCGCTGTCGTTATAAGTCAGGCCATCGACGATGGTGCGCGAACAGAACGCGCTGAAACCGTATTCGAACTTGCCGCGGAAACTATAG
>JAEURH010000258.1:489-746 GCA_016789365.1 Anaerolineales bacterium | reverse complement strand
TGTGATTTATGTTTCGTGGAATGATGCCAATGCTTATTGTGAATGGGCGGGTAGAAGATTGCCTACTGAAGCAGAATGGGAAAAAGCAGCTCGCGGCACCAATGGAAATTTATACCCTTGGGGTAATAATGATCCTGATAGCAGATTGCTAAATTACGACCATATGTTTGATGACACTGTCAAGGTTGGTAATTATTCCAGTGGTTCTAGTTTTTATGGTGCATATGATATGAGTGGCAATGTTTCTGAATGGGTAA
>JAEURH010000258.1:0-479 GCA_016789365.1 Anaerolineales bacterium | reverse complement strand
ACCCTTCAGGTCCTGATGCTGGCACTTTTAAAGTGCTGCGTGGTGGTTCATGGGAAGATAGAGATGCCAATGTAAGTTCTTTTAAACGTGAAGCCGACCTTCAGGCAATGGGGTATAACTATCTTGGTTTCCGTTGTGCAATGGATGCAGACGGATAACTATCCACGAATGGTACACGAATAAACGAATTGCAAAAGTTGATTCATGTTTTTAATTCTCTTACTTACAAATAAATTTGAGGCTCAATTTCGTACATTCGTGGTTTTATTCGTGGACGGTTTTATTTCGAATCTACAATCCAGAAACTTCAAACTAATTCTGTTTATCAATAAAACAAAACTCCCGCCAACATGACAGAAAAATTTCCCCGTCCCGCAGGTTGAAATAGATTCGTCCCCAACTAAAAGTCAACCCTGCGGGACGTTGTTACAAGTAAAATGCTCAATCCCAAACATACTTCCTAATTTTTGATAAATTTT
>JAEURH010000257.1 GCA_016789365.1 Anaerolineales bacterium | reverse complement strand
CATATTTCTCGGATGATGTAGCCAGTGACAAACCCATAAAGTTCTTTTTAAGTGAGTTAATCCGAGAACAGATCTACTATTTGTTTGAAGATGAAATCCCTTTTAGTACCTTTGTCGAAATCACCAAATGTAAAGGAGTCGACGATCAATTGCCAATGGCAAGTATAGAGGCTACCATTTATACAAATAAACAAAGTCAAATCCCAATTCTATTAGGCAAAAATGGATCTAAGATTAAGGAGTTAGGAATAAAATCAAGAATAGAGATAGAACAATTTCTTCAGCAAAAGGCTTATCTGGGGTTAAGCATTAAACTCAGAAAGGACTGGAGGAACGATATTAATTTTTTAGAAAAATCAGGAGTACTAAGATGAGATTTACAGTAGCAATTGTAGGGAGACCTAACGTAGGAAAATCAACATTGTTCAACAGGCTAGTTGGACACAAAAAGTCCATAGTTGATGACATCAGTGGAGTTACTCGGGACAGAATATATGATGTTGCCGAGTGGAATGGAAAAAAGTTTTACATTGTTGACACAGGTGGATTTGTTGCACATTCCAGTGATATATTTGAATCCGAGATCAGGAGGCAAGTCGAACTTGCCATTGTGGAATCCAGTGCCATTATTTATATGGTTGATGTGACTACCGGAATTACAGATTTGGATGAATTTGTTGCTCAATTACTACGACGAGTAGACAAAAAGAAATTCTTGGTAGTTAACAAAGTGGACAACCACGAAC
>JAEURH010000256.1 GCA_016789365.1 Anaerolineales bacterium | reverse complement strand
TCTACCCATTTCATTCAATCGCTGTTCAGTACTCACTTCTTTTGCAGACACTTCGGTATTGCCCCATACCCAGACGTTATTGCTATTCAATTGAAGCATCAATTCTATATATTCCCATTTTTGCATGATATTTCTCCTTTCATTTTCAAAACGTTAGTTGTATATCTAACCGAACGAACTCATCACAGTCACATGATAATTATAACTCCCCTTATCTACTAAGCGACCTCTAAATTACCTCGACCAGTTAGACCAGCCCAATCATTTAGACTATTTTGTCCCACATATAGCCTACACCTCAATCAACCTTCCTTCGACTATCCTTCGATCTCCTCTCATAATTGCCTTACCCCCATATATGGGGCACAAAACAAGCCCATTTGGCGTTAACATTAGTGCAGAAGGAGAAAAAATGAAGACCAAAATTTTATTTTCAATATTGATTCTGACTCTTACAGCCTGCTCACCACAAGTTATCGTGGTGACAGCCACGCCTCTGCCCACGTTACAGCCTGCTACTGAAACCGCAACAGTTATCTCCGCCTCAGCCACACCCTTACCTATCGAAAGCGCATTTGCACCCACCAACCCTACAGCCGCACCATCTATCTCAACATCTACACCTCTGCCCCCAGTTACCGGGATGAATAACCCCTATGCTGTCGTGCTTGTATTACCAGGTGACATCCTCAACATCCGCGCCGGCGCAGGCGTAGGAAACAGCGTAGTTGGCACACTCCAACCCA
>JAEURH010000255.1:360-752 GCA_016789365.1 Anaerolineales bacterium | reverse complement strand
GGAACACGCCTGAGCGAAAATGCAGTGCGCTGTCTTGTATGCGGTACAGAGTTTAACCTTCCAGCAGGACAACCCAAATCTGCACAAAAAGCGGCACAACGAGCAGAAAAATCAGTACAAGCCAGCCGTTTGCCACAAGTGACATTAAGTTTGCCAGCCGCAATAGGCGTGCTTGCAGTGGTGATTATCCTTGCCGCATCTATCGTATATTTCACAGTGCGGGCTAGTGCGCCGGAAGGCACATTTGACGTAGTAGATACACCCACACCGACTGAAACGCCGACCATCACACCGTCACCTACGGCAACGCTTCCAGCCACTGACATTCCAACAGCTACACCGCAACCTCCATTTGATTACACCGTCGGTCCCGGCGAAACTTGTTCGTTAAT
>JAEURH010000255.1:0-350 GCA_016789365.1 Anaerolineales bacterium | reverse complement strand
TGCATTCAACTTCAACGTCTCAGTGCAAAGCATTATCATCGCAAATAACTTGCCATCCACTTGTCCAATCAGCCAAGGACAGGCATTAAAAATTCCTTACCCTACACCCACTGTCCCCCCGCCAGCAACAAGCACATCCTTGCCGGTTGATGCGACACGTCAGGCTTGTGAAACGGTTCCAATTACCGTTCAAGAAAATGATACGCTTTCAAGCATTTCATTAAACTATGCTGTACCAATGGATGCAATTAAACAATTCAACGGCTTAACCACAGATAATGTATTTCTTGGTCAACCTCTTTTGATTCCGCTATGTATGCGCGCCGCAACCCCCGGACCAACCCCCACTG
>JAEURH010000254.1 GCA_016789365.1 Anaerolineales bacterium | reverse complement strand
CGAAAGTTATCGCAACAGATTCGGGATAAGAACAAAGATGAAGGTGAGGAACAGGTTTCAGGTCAAGAAAGAAGCGAGCAAGTATCTGAACATCATCGGATTCAAAATCCAGTTCGGATTTCGCTTGGCGCATTAGCAGGCATTATGATTGGCTTCATCATCCCCACGGATGACGCGACAAGTTTTGTCGGTTCGGTATCTCCGCTGGCGCTGGCATTTTTGGTTGGTTACAACATTGAATTTTTCTTTTCGCTGATGGATGCCTTGACCGACCGTTTGAAAAATTTAATAAAACCAAATGATGAGAATAGCGATGATGCGAATGTGAAGGCTGGCAAAAAAATAAATTCATCGGATAATGAAAATTTGAATGAAGAACAAGGCTAATAAAAGCCTCGTCATTGCGAGCGAAGCGAAGCAATCTTATATGCAGTGAAGGAGATTGCTTACCACTTCGTGGCACACGTCGTCGGGCTGGTCTCGATACAGCGGACGAACACCGCCTCCTCGACCAACGCCCGCCTCGCAATGACGAAAAGCGTTTACGGATACACTCGCTTTATAGTTCTTGGGAACGGAATCGCTTCGCGGATGTGTTCAATGCCACAAATCCAAGCGACGACTCTTTCTACGCCCATGCCGAAACCTGAATGAGGAACAGAACCATATTTACGAAGTTCCAAATACCATTTGAAGGCTTCTTCTGGCAAACCTTCTTTTTTGATGCGGGCTAACAAAGCATCATGGTCAGACATTC
>JAEURH010000253.1 GCA_016789365.1 Anaerolineales bacterium | reverse complement strand
TTAAGAAAATCATAATCTATCATTGAGTAAAGCGGATATTGGCTCTACAAAAGTGTCAATATCGCCTGCACCAAGTGTCAAAATGGTTGTATTTTTCAAATATTCAGCCGTGAAACGACCCCTCAGTAACGGCATTAATTCAGCCTTTGTGGTGAGTGTTTTCGACGGATTGTGCATTTTATCGAACAATATTTCGGAAGTCACACCTGCCATTGGCAATTCGCGTGCGGGATAGATGTCCATCAAAATCGCATCGTCGAGTAAATCCAACGCTGCGGCAAAACCATCTTGAAAATCGTTGGTTCTTGAAAAAAGATGTGGCTGAAAAATGCCAACCAGCTTGTGTTTGGGATGCAACATACGTGCTGCTTTGATGGCGGCCGTCAGTTCAGTTGGATGATGTGCATAATCATCAATATATGTCAACTGATGACTGTCATTTTGATAAATTATTTGAAACCGCCTTTTGATACCTTTGAAAGTCGCTAAAGCTTCTTTCACTTTTTCGCCCGACACACCCAACTGTTGCGCAACAGCGATGGCTGCGGTCGCATTTTCGATATTGTGTTGCCCTGGCAAGGTGGTTTTTATGTTCAAAATATCACCCTTAGGGCTTTTGTAGTCAAACATGAAAAAACCCTGCTCTACTCTGAGGTTGACAGCGCGATAATCGCCCCGTTTCAAACCATAAGTTGCCCAAGAAGCCTCTTGTTTTTTCGACCCCCTCAGTATCAAGCCTTGTTTTTTGAAAACTTGCCC
>JAEURH010000252.1 GCA_016789365.1 Anaerolineales bacterium | reverse complement strand
ATTAAAAGTCCCGCGATAGCGTTTGCCGAGTCGATCATAGTCTGCTCGGGCAGAAGTGGGTTCTTCGTTCAAGGTCACGCGCCCGGTCAGGGTGACGTAAGCGTAGCCTTTCTCCACGCAGACGGAGATGCGGTCATCGCGTTTGAGGTGCTTGTGTTTCAAGCTGCCGTTGGGTGTGCTCAGCAGCAACTTGTCGCCATCCAGCATGTACCACATGACGGTCTGGTGCGGCATGCCGTCAGATGCGATGGTGGAGACCACGGCAAAATGGACCTTTGATAAGAACGAACGCTGGCTGGCTGTTATTTCCATGATCAACCTCTAAAGAGAAATATTCTTAAGTGACAGTCACCTTTAAGGTGACTGTCACTTGCTTTGTTACGAGCCCCAACCCGTGTTTTCTGGAATCGGGATGGGCTGTTGGTTTTCCCAGCCGTTCTTGCGAAGATGTTGTTCGAAGCTGAGCAAGCCCGAGTGGAGTTTGCGAAGCGCAGCAATATCCGCAGTGTAGCCTTTGCCGTTGAAGAAACTTAACATGGCGTTCATCTCTTGGTCGTTTTCTTCCTTTTGTGCGATGTTGACCGGACGTCCGATGACCTTTGCAAGTGTTTCAGCAATCTGAGGCTCGGTCAATTCGTCACCGGCGATCTCAAGCGTCTTGCCAAGATACTCCTTCGGGTTGGCAAAGGCGAGGGCGGCAAAAACACCAATGTCTTCTGCGGCAATGATCTGTAAAGTTTTATCAGCGCGCAAACCGAAG
>JAEURH010000251.1 GCA_016789365.1 Anaerolineales bacterium | reverse complement strand
AAGAAGTTTTTGAACCACAGGCTATTAGATTGTATCCCAATCCGGCCGGTGATGAATTAACCGTCGAATACGATGGCGCCGATCAGGCTGTTTTTGAATTGTATGATATGTTGGGCCGCCCTCTGGTGAGCGTAAAATTATCAGATAACCATCAGATTATACATACTGCACAGCTATCGAAGGGGATGTACTATGCCTCGATAAGAAGCAATGGCAGATTGGTACAGGTAGGAAAGGTAGTTATACAGGAGTAGCGGTTAGCAGTTAGCGATCAGCTAATTGCTAACCGCTAACTGCTAACTGCTAATTACTACTTATCAAACGGAATCACCAGTTCCTGACCCGGTTGTATCACGTCCGGATCTTTCAGGATGCCCGTGTTAGCGTTGAAAATCAGCATATACTTCATCGGATCGTCGTAGTAGTGCTTGGCGATTTTTGAAAGCGACTCTCCTTTTTCCACTATGTGTTTGTGGTAGTAATCGGTATTTGACACTTTGATGTCGGCTACGAGGTCGGTAGGCATGCTGCCCAGATTGGCCGCCTTGATCTGATCCCACATTTTGTCTTTTTCGTATTGGGTAACGGTGGTGCCTCCGATTTTCAGCTTGCCGTCTTCTTCTTTGACGTAGCCGTCTTTGACGCCGAATTTCATACCCAGGTCAAGTACCGAACGATACTTATCTTGTAGTGACATATCTATTGATTTTTGGTTTGAAAATAAATAACAACATCTTTGGGACTCCATTCTCCTTCAAAGG
>JAEURH010000250.1 GCA_016789365.1 Anaerolineales bacterium | reverse complement strand
GGCTTCATATCCAAAGCCAAGACGATCCATTGTGCCAGGTCCAAAATTTTCGATGAGGACATCCGTCGATTCCAATAATTTGAAAATGACTTCGCGCCCCGCATCAGATTTGATATCAATGGCGAGACTCTTTTTGTTGCGATTGAAAAACGGATAGTAGCCCGTGCCAAAGCCCTTGAGTTTGCGCGTCGGGTCGCCATCCAGCGGCTCAATGCGAATCACCTCCGCGCCAAGATCGGCGAGGACAAGCCCGCAGGCAGGACCGAGCACAGCATGGCTGAATTCGAGAACGCGGAGGGAGGAGAGAGTCTTTAGCATGAAGAGACTTCCACAAAAATGGAAAGTAGAAAGTGGAAAGATGAAAGAAGAAAGAAGCTACACATAATCGCCGTGTTGGATTAAGTAATTGACCAATCCACCCGCATTCAGAATGTCGATCATCTGTTGCGGCATCTTGGTGGCTTGATAGGTTTCGTTCTTTGTATGATTGGTGACGACGCCATGCTCAAGGTCAACCGAAATGGAATCGCCCGATTGAATGTTGTGATGTTCCACTTCGATGACGGGCAATCCGATATTTATGGCATTGCGATAAAAAATACGTGCGAAGGTTTTTGCAACTACAACCGAAACACCCGCGGCTTTAAGCGCGATCGGCGCCTGCTCACGCGATGAACCGCAGCCGAAATTATTTCCAGCCACAAGAATATCTCCCTGCTGAACCTTCTTAGAAAATTCAGGGTCGAGGTCTTCGAGCACATGCGAAGCCAA
>JAEURH010000024.1:22564-41045 GCA_016789365.1 Anaerolineales bacterium | reverse complement strand
GTTACTCCTGAACATCTTCGTGATTTTGCAGATATAGCAAATATTGAATACTTATTAATTGATGAAAATACCAATACAAATGAATTCAGAAAAGAATTGAACTGGAATGATTTGTATTATCAGTTTGCTAGGTCAATGGCATAACAAATAAAAGAAGAGAGACAGTATGCATTACACAGAAATTTCCCGAATAAGCAAACCTATTGCACGTGTTATACAAGGTACAACAATGATTGGAAGTGATTTAGACGAAGCAAAAAGTTTTGCTTTACTAGATCAGGTTTTCGATATAGGTTGTAATACATTTGATACAGCACATGTTTATAGTGATGGCGAGAGTGAACGCATCATTGGTCGTTGGATGCAGGCAAGGAACCTGCGTGATAAAGTCGTCATCATTACAAAAGGTGGGGCTCATTCAGAAGACCGCCGAAGGATGACACCCTTTGATATTGCCTCTGACCTTCACGATTCTCTTGCTAGGCTTAAGACTAACTATATTGACATGTATCTCTTGCATAGAGATGATGCCAACATACCTGTTGAGCCAATCATAGACACACTGAATGAGCATATAAAGGCTGGGCGCATCCATACCTTTGGCGCTTCAAACTGGACTCACCAACGTATTGCTGAAGCCAATGCCTACGCTCTGGCAAATGGACTTGAACCATTTATATCAAGCAGTCCCCAATTCAGCCTTGTAGAATCAATGGATGAGCCTTGGCCCCTATGCATTAATATCAGTGGCTCTACAGGAGCAGATGCACGCGAGTGGTATGCACAAACACAAATGCCATTGCTTGCATGGTCGCCGTTAGCGAGTGGTTTTTTTTCTGGTCGCTTCCGTCGAGACAATTTGCACACATTCGGTGATCGAGAATGGGATGAAGTATGCGTAAGAACATACGCGAATGAAGCAAACTTCCAGCGTTTGGATCGAGCAGAGATTTTAGCCTCAGAAAAAGGACTTACTGCTGCGCATGTGGCATTAGCATATGTAATGAATCAACCCATGAATGTTTTCGCAGTGGTGGGATCACATAGTAGTGAAAAGTTTAAGATGAACATTGAGGCAAGTGAAGTTAAGTTAACTCAAGAAGAAATGACTTGGCTTGATTTACGAAGTGATAGTCGCTGAACTTTGTTACTTAGCAGATACTTGATTCTGAATTTTTGTTTCACCAACTTGAATAGTGACCACATCATCCACTTGTAATGTGAAGTCATCAGGTACAAGACAAGTGCCTGTCATCAAAAAGACTCCTTGTGGAAAATCAAGTTCACGGGTCAAAAATTCAACAAGCTCAGGTAAGTTTCTTTTCATCATGGAAGTGTTTGCATCACCTGAAAAAATATTTTTATCCCCTCGTTGAATCTCCAAATGAATTGGAATATCTTTAATTTCATCAACACCTGCTAAAAAGATGCCATCACCTAAAGCACATGAGCCGTTATACACTTTTGCTTGTGGCAAATACAATGGATTTTCGCCTTCGATATCACGAGATGAAACGTCATTGCCTGCACAATAGCCAACAATTTCATTGAAACGATTAATTACTAAAACTAATTCAGGTTCAGGCACGTTCCACTTGCTATCTTTGCGAATACGAATCGGTTGACCATTTCCCGAAACACGCCAGCCAATTGACTTTGAAAAAATTTCAGGTCGCTCGGCATCGTAAACTTTTTGATACATATCCGCGACTGACGATTCTTCTTTGCGTGCATCCCGACTTCTTAAGTAGGTGACTCCCGCCGCCCAGACTTCATGATATGTATCAATCGGCGCTTCTTTCTCGCCTGTAGCTGATTCTGTTTTGGATACATTATTTAACTCTTGAAGCATTTTTTCACGAGGCATTTCGAGTAAATTACTTAAACTTAAATTCGATGATAAGAAAAAATTATCAATCGCCCAAAGTGAACCGTCATTTGTTTTGTGTTTTGTTAATAACATAATAAATCTCCTTAATAATAATTTTATAAAAATAAAACTCCGAAGGAGTGAAATGATTATAGATTTCGAGGTTGAATAATTTTCAACCCCGAAGGGGTGTCATATCTTTTACAAGCCATGTCATCCCTACGGGATTTGAATCCGTTTATATCTTTATCTATAATCCTGCCATCCCTTCGGGATTATTTAATTTCTCAAGAATCTTCTCAACATCATACACGCATCCACCCCATGTGCCACCACTGATATTTTGCAAAGCCGCCCACAGACGAGTATCCTCTGGCAGGTTTGGATTCAACTTCAAGTTAGGATGTGAAGCGCGTGAATTTAAATCCACATCAAGAACATCAATACTTCCCGTTAAATTAATTCTATCAATCATAATTTGAATCATATCGCCATCGCGTAATTTTCCAATCGCACCACCAGCCAAGGCTTCAGGTCCAACATGACCGATACACGCGCCCGTGCTGACGCCGCTGAAACGCGCATCGGTGATTAATGCAATTGTTTTTCCATGTGGAAGATATTTGAGCGCAGATGTAAGTTGATAGGTTTCTTCCATACCTGTGCCCATGGGACCACAACCAATTAATGCAATGATGTCATTTTCTTTAACAGGATGTTCAGTTAAACCTTTGACTGCGTTAATTGCATCTCGTTCACTGGTAAAGACACGCACCTGACTCATTTTTCGATAAACACCATCCGCATCAAGAACACTTGGGTCAATGGCAGTGCTTTTGATAACAGCACCTTGTGGCGCGAGATTGCCTGTGAGAAAAGTTATCGTGCTAGTTAATCCACGCTCGCGTGCTTTAACAGGATTCATAATGACATCATTTGGGTCAATGCCATCTAATTCATATAAACGTTCACGCAATATTTTTCTGCGTTCACTTTTTCCCCAATCGTTCAAAGTTTCGTCTAAAGTTTTTCCATTGACTGTTTGAACATTTAATTTCAACAAACCTAATTCACGTAGATGTAACATCACTTCAGGTACACCACCTGCAAGAAAAACTTGAACGGTTCCATAACCTGTAGGTCCATTTGGCATTACATCTACTAAACGCGGAGTTGATTTATTGATGCGAGTCCAATCATCAATTGTGGGACGATTTAATTTTGCAGAGTGAGCAATGGCAGGGATATGTAGTAACAGGTTAGTACTTCCGCCAAACGCGGCATGAACAACCATGGC
This sequence comes from Anaerolineales bacterium, assembly GCA_016789365.1. Lineage (GTDB taxonomy): Bacteria > Chloroflexota > Anaerolineae > Anaerolineales > Villigracilaceae > Villigracilis. Next base: position 37,878 of record JAEURH010000024.1, on the reverse strand, counting down.
GTTATGAATCGAAGCGTCTGTCAAAATATCAGCAGTCGTTTTGTTGTGCAGATTCATATCCAACAATGCTTTTGCAGAACGACGCGCCATATCCAACCAAATTTCTTGACCAGACGGCGCAAGCGCAGAATGTGTAACAGCCAAACCCAACGCCTCAGCCACAACTTGACTCGTGGCGGCTGTTCCTAAAAATTGACATCCACCACCAGGCGAGGCGCAAGCACTACATCCTAATTGAGATGCTTCTTCTAACGTAATTAATCCATGTGCAAAGCGTGCGCCCAATGATTGAATCTTTCCAGCATCTTCACCTTGTTCTGGTAATAACGTCACACCGCCTGGCACAATCACACATGGCAAATTTTTTTGTGCGGCAAGTGCCATCATCATGGCAGGCAAACCTTTGTCACACGTTCCAATGCCAAGCACACCTTTTCGTGTTGGCAATGAACGAATCAATCTTCGCAACACAGTCGCCGCATCATTTCGATAAGCAAGGCTATCCATCATGCCTGTTGTGCCTTGCGTGCGCCCATCACATGGGTCACTGACAAAACCCGCAAACGGAATCGCATTATGTTTTTTTATTTCTCCTGCGGCGGCTTTTGCTAACAAACCCACTTCCCAATGACCTGTGTGATAGCCCAATGCAATCGGCGAACCATCTTCTGCACGAATACCACCTTGTGTGCTGAGAATTAAATATTCATCTTTTCCCAAATCACTTGGATTCCATCCCATCGCCGCATCTTGACTCCAACCGAACACATCTCCGCTTGGGGCATTGGTTAAGAAATCTTCATCTAATGGAAGTTTTCCCTGCGGACCTTGTGCATGTGTTTTGACTTTATACAAATCCATCTTGATCGCTTCTTTCTTAAGGGATAGTTGTTTCTGTTTTCTGATAATTTTCATTTAACTTGTGGCTATTAATACCATCTCAAATTCTTGCCCTAGTCGATTTCATTCTGATAAGAGTTAGCACATTAAATAATATCCCTCTTATTATTCTATCCGCCTTGATACTGAACAATCAATTACATTCTGTCCTGCATTGATTTTGCGTGCTACATTGATTTTGCGTGCTACATTGATTTTGCGTGCTACATTGATTTTGCGTGCTACATTGATTTTCATATTTTTTGCATCTCCCACTATTACCCGCAAAATCTACACATACATCTACACATACTTCGACAGGGTTACATACTTCGACAGGGTTACATACTTCGACAGGGTTACATACTTCGACAGGGTTACATACTTCGATACAGTCATCCTCATTATCATCGTCATTATTATTGGGAGCCTCGATAATAAGTGGAGGGTTATTGGTGGTAGGAGACTCGGTAACAGGTAAGGAGTTATTGTTAGTGCTTCCTTCCGTCGAAGAGCAAGCAGGTAGCTCATAACAATCAAAACTAATATTTTCTTCCCAAATTAAAGGAGGGACATCTGATGATTCTATTTTAATGTTATAAGTATATCCTGGTAACCCAGAAAACGTTATTTCGTCAATACCAGAACCGGTGCCATTGGGGTTTCCAAAAGGCATGATGTAAGGAGGAGTTCCCTGAAGAGGTTGAATGTGGATGGTTGAAATTATTTGACCGTTTTCACATGAACAAAAAAAGTACCGTCTGATTGGAAGGAAACCGGGTTCTTCAAAATTTGGTGTCATGGGAAGAGGTGCTGGTTCGCAACCCATTATTAAGATAGCTATACCTATAAATGATAGCTTTAAGTAATAAAAAAAATGGTGCATCATATTGCCGTCCTAATGCCTCGTTGATGACAAACACCTAATAGTACTTTAGTACTAAAGTATATCATAATCTTTTGGGAGATTCAGTGTAATTTCAGAGTGTCCAGAAGGGTGGGTTTTGAATAGCCACAAAGTCGCTAAGTCTCGAAGACTCAAAGGCTTTTTTGTGTCTTTGTGAGTTTCTGTCTTTGTGGTTAGCCCACGAAACTAGACACTCCCTGTAGTTTCACTATATTCAGCTAATCAAAGCTATTTTTGCTAAGGATACCTAAATATAAGTATATGAATGAGTGCCACAGAAATTCAAAATGAACTAGATATTTTTATATTAGTAGGGATATAATCTAAAAAATCCTATTAACTTTAGTATTGAATCTTAATTTCGTAATTATCAATTATGAAAGGAAAAAAATGACTGATTTACCAGACACTCTTTCGGATCGTTACCAAATCAAAGGTTTATTAGGTTCGGGGGGGATGGCTAAAGTATACAAAGCCTATGATGAACGATTAAGTCGGAATGTGGCAATAAAAATTGTTGCAATAGAAACGTTTATACAACCCAAGGATCGTCAGAAATACATAACGCGGTTTAATAAAGAGATAAGTGTCCTGAAAAAGCTCTCACATCCTAATATTATGAACATATTGGATTTTGGAGAATTTGAAGGTAAACCTTATTTTATTTCGGAATATCTTCAAGGTGGTACCCTCAGGGAAAAAATGGAAAAACCTATTCCTTGGAAAGAGGCGGTTCGAGGACTTCTCCCAGTAGCACGCGGATTGATGTATGCTCATCAAAATGGAATTATCCATCGTGATATTAAGCCAGAAAATATTCTAATAAGAGAATCTGGCGAGCCTGTATTGAGTGATTTTGGCATTGCAAAATCGCTAGATGGAATAGGTATTAATAAAACAGTAACCGGCGAAATTTGGGGTACACCGGAATATATGGCACCTGAACAAATGAATAATGCAAAGGATATAGATATTCAAGCAGATGTGTTTTCATTAGGAGTTGTTCTATATGAGATGATAACTGGACACAGACCATATAAAATCAACTATGATTTAGGTATACCTAAGCTTGATTCTAAAGATTATGTTGACCCTCAAGAATATGTTTCTAATCTTCCAGAACAGGTTCAATTTGTTCTTTTTAAGGCACTATCCTTAAAACCTAAAAGTCGTATTAGAGATATGGATGAATTTTTACGAATACTAGATAATCTTCTAATTGATCCTGTTAATAAGGTATCCTTTCTTTTACCCCAAAAGCCAATGAATAAACCTCAGCGAACTGCAATTATAGTTGCTCGTTATACATTATACGGTGCAGTTATAGCTGCCACTTGTGGTTTCTTTGGTTTATTATTTCCTGCAATTTTAGGTGCACCTTGGGCGCAAGAACTATTAACTCGTGCCATTTCCCCGGTTCAATCACCTGTCAACGAATCCCTCTTGTTGCCTACGGCTGTGAACACCACGAATCCATTTGAAACTCCGACCAATGACGTTTCACCAAATGTCGATTTGCCTATCGAAATAATCAGTCCTTTACGCACAATCATGCGTCTTGTTCCAGCAGGCGAATTCAAAATTGGGAGTAATGCGAATGAAGCATACGTTGAATGCCAAAAGCATCGCCCTGATTGTATACAAAGCCGATTTGCAGATGAAGAATCTTCTCCTCAAATACTTTATCTTAATGCTTATTACATAGATCAATATGAAGTCACTAATGCTTTCTACAAGCTTTGCGTGGATGCAAAGGTGTGCTTGCCTCCGCAAGATAATAGATCCCAGACTCGTATTAGTTATTATGGAAATCAAGAGTTCGACAATTATCCTGTAATATATGTAGACTGGAATATGGCAAAAACCTTTTGCGAATGGAGCGGAGGGCGGTTGCCAACCGAGGCTGAATGGGAGAAAGCAGCTCGTGGCGCAGATGGACGTACTTACCCTTGGGGTGAGGATCTAGATTGCACTCATGCTAACTTTGGACAAGGCACAGATGGTACTTGTGTAGGAGATACAACTCCTGTAGGGAGTTACGAAATTGGTCAGTCCATTTATGGCTTATATGATATGGCAGGCAACGTGAATGAATGGGTAAGTAGTTTATATAAACCTTATCCATACAGTGTGGATGATGGGCGGGAAATCCTTGATGTTTTTGGTGTGCGAGTATTTCGTGGCGGTTCGTGGGACTATAGCACTGGTGATGTCCGCACTACCAATCGCAATGGGCTTGGGCCAGCATCTGCTAGTGACAATATTGGGTTTCGTTGTGCTTGGGATGTGCCATGAGAAAATATGTCAGTTGTGAATCAACTTATTAGATAGCGTGATCAACTTGTCAATTGAACAAAAAAGAACTATTTATAGATTATCGTCGCTAAATTTTCCGTCGTTGCAAAATACTTTCGATACGCGGATGTTTCATTCAAAATCCCTCGCAAAGCAATAAACAATTCCGCTTGTAGATATGGATTCTTCTCCTGCTTTTCATTAGATAAAGTTACTGGACCTTCATCTACATCCACAGTCAAGCCGCCGTTTGCAACGAGCCACTGCAAACCAATTTCAATAGCAATTTCACGTGATGCCATGGCAGAGGCAAGTTCTTGAATGGAAGTTTTGCCTTCTTTTTTATTCAAAGCAAATTTGCATAAACCAGCAAGGCGGTTTAGAAATTCATCAGGTTTTTCTTCTGTGGGAAGAACGCCAAAAACATAAACCGTTTTGGGTTGGACAACTTCCAATGCTTTTCGTAATTCCGCTGGTGATGGGGGAGTTGTGTAGATTGCAAATTCATCTGCTTGAGTCAATTCAAAACGTGATTTGCCTTTGGATTTATCCGCGCCTTCTGCCCAAATGAGAGTTGCAGGTTGCAGGTTGAAAGTTGAAGGTTGAAGACGTAAATCCCGAATATCGAATCCCGATTCCCGAATTTCAACAACTGCTTCTTCGACGATTCTAAAATCTTGAAACTGCAAATTAACTTGTCTTTGTCCGCGATAAGAAGAAGCACGCAAAGAATAAGCAATGTCAATTTTGCTACCGTTTTCGGGTAAGTCTGTGCCTGCTCCGCCCCAAAATAAAATGGATTGTGTATTTCCATTTTCATCTTCTATATTGATTCGTAGATGTTCTTTTGTTTTTCCAATTTCAGTTTTGGATTTCAAAATTACATTTCTAGTTGCAAGCGTTAATTCGGGATTGCCTGCTCCATAAGGTGCGAGCAGTTCTAATGAATCGGCTAGGTCAATGTTAAGTTCATTAAGACTTAACCATGAGTCAATTTGAAGCGTTGGTTCTTCAAAGACAATGTCACCAAGTTGTTTTTGTATCGCTTTGCCGAGTCCTTTGCGGAATTGAATCAAATCATCTTTTTTGAGGGAGAGTCCCGCCGCCATGGGGTGACCGCCAAAGCCAAACAAAATATTTTTTTGTGTGGCAATGGCTTCGGTGATATGTAAACCTTCAATTGAACGAGCCGAGCCGCGCAAAATACCATCTTCAGATTCATTTAAAAGAATCGCGGGTTTGTGATAACGCTCAACAAGTTTGTTGGCGACAATACCAACAACTCCACCCGCCCAATTTGGATGAGATAAAACAATGGCAGGTTCATCTAATAATTTTGAATTTTCTTTTAATTGCGCCTCAGCAGATTGATAGACTTGCGAAGTTAGTAATCTTCGTTGGGCATTCAAGCCTTCGATTTGTGCGGCTAAGACTCGCGCGCGCGCTTGGTTATTAGTGATGAGTAATTCAACGGCTGGATTTGCATCACCTAATCTTCCAAGTGCATTTAATCGTGGTGCAAATGTAAATCCAATCGTTTCTTCGGTTGCAATTTCTAAATTTGTTTTGGATAATTCAGCAATTACTTTTAATCCAATACGATTTGTTTTTTGTAATTGCTCAATTCCTTTTTTTGCTAAAGCGCGAGTTTCATCTTTGAGTAAGGCAACGTCTGCAATTAATCCAAGTGCAATAATATCTAATAAATCTTCTGACCGCAGACCGTTGACCGCTGACGATACAACATGGTCTGTCGTCTGCGGTCTGCGGTCAAGTAATTCTTCCGCCAATTTATATGCAACACCCACACCAGCTAAAGTTTTCAATGGGTGACCATCTGGCAACATTTTCGGATTGATAATTGCCTTCGCATTTGGAAGCGTTTCACCTAAGTCATGATGGTCAGTGACGACAACATCAACGCCATGTGCATTTGCGAAATCAATCGCTTCGTGAGCGGTGATGCCTGTATCACATGTCAGAATTAATTTTGCGCCGTTATCAATGATGCGAGTCAATGATTCGATATGCACGCCATGATTTTCTTTGCCGCGAATCGGAACGTAATAAGTCACATTTGCATTTAATGCTTGTAACGTTTGCACAAGCAAAGCAGTAGATGTTTGACCATCTACATCAAAATCTCCCCACACACAAATCATATTTTTTTGTTGAATGTGATGTTGAATAATCTCAACTGCTGATTCAATATTTGGAAATTGTGCCGAAGGATTTTTTTCAGGATACAAAAACGCTTCGACCTCTTCGGGCGAGTTGACTCCGCGTCGGAGTAGAGTCTGCTGAATGAGCAGAGGCAAGCCTAAGTCAGAAAAAGAAGCGGGGATTTCTACAGGTTGAGGGTCAAGCCAGCGAGTCATATATCTTAAGTATCAGGTTTCAAGTGTCAGGTGTCAAGTTAATTTATGGGTGTATAATAAAATATACAGAGGTTGTTATGAAAAGACTCTCGTTTGTGCTAGTTCTGACGATGCTGATTTCATCATGTAATCTTCCTCAAACTGTAACGGCAACAGCAGTCAATTCCCCAACATTAACTTCAACATCCGTTATAAAAGTTGTAACACCTTCTTTAAATCAAATTCCACTGATTTGGTTTGCGCCTCTTCCTCCATTACCAGTCGTTGAGGGTCGCCCATATACTGGCTCAGATGATTATATAAAATTATTCGAAACTGATGCACCGTGGCAAACTGCTGCAAGCAGGATACAGGTTTTAAAGTTATATGGGGAGTGGGTAGGTTACGCTTCACAAGTTCAACTTGAATTTGTAATCCAAAACGCACAGCAACGCGGATTTGCACTTGCGATGGAATTTGGTCCTCTGGATGCGGAAGATTGCGGAGAAGGTATTGAAGGCTTTTCAGGTGTGAGTTACGCTGTTGATGCGGCAAAACGGATAAAAGCCGCAGGTGGGACGCTTCATTTTATAGCTATGGACGAGCCGTTTTATTATGGACATTTTTATGATGGACCAAATGCTTGTCGCTGGAGTGCGGAGAAGATTGCGCGAGAAATCAATCAGTTTTCAAAGGCAATGAAAGCAGTGTTTCCTGATATTTTAATTGGCGATACAGAAGCGCTTGCTGGTCAGGCTGGGGCGAACCAATACAAGGAATGGGTCAAGATATTCCGTGAGGTAAATGGATATGACTTGGCTTTTTTGCACATAGATGTGGATTGGAGTCGTCCGAATTGGGCGCAAGAAATCATTACTATTGAAGAGTATGCGGATGTATTCGATGTCCCGGTAGGTATTATTTACACTGGTAACGGATTTGACTCCACTGACGAAGAATGGTTATCTGCGGCGGGAGAGCGTGTCAAGAAGTTGGAAATTGAACATCATGCAAACCCAGACCATATTCTATTCCAATCATGGAATGACAAGCCTGACCGCACCCTACCTGAAAGCAAGGATTTTACATTTACAAATTTCATCAATGATTATTTTGAAGATAAAGCGGAATTGGGATACAAGCGCGAAGGCGAAGGCGCGAACCTAGCGCTTGGAAAAAACACGCGTGTTTCGAATTTTATTGATGGATTAACTGGCTCATTTGCCGTTGATGGAGATTTAGGTACATTATGGAATTCTGGCGGAGGACCAACGCAATGGATAGAAATTGACTTGGGTAAAGAATACAACATTCTCAAGATTGAATTGACTATTAGCCAATACCCGGCAGGGAAAACTACTCATCGAATTTTTGGAGGGAATGCGAGCCGTCAATATGTTGAATTGGCTGTATTTAGCGGAAACACCTCGGATGGACAAGTGTTGATATTTTTGCCCGATAAGCCATCAACCGCAATTCAGTTTATACGTGTGGAAACGGTTGAAAGCCCTTCGTGGATAGCATGGCGGGAGATTGAAGTATTTGATGCAGGAAATTGATACTGCCTAAACTAGAAGCTAAAATTTACAGGATGAAAAAGCCGCTTCAAGTCAGGGAAGAAGCGGCTTTTTGCTACTGCAATTTTGTTGCAGTCTAATCATATTCGGGGAAAAATATCTCTTCAATCTTTTTCCCAAATAATTTTGCAATTTGAAATGCCAACGGCAGACTTGGGTCATATTTGCCTGTCTCAATCGCATTGATAGTTTGGCGTGAGACATTTAATTTATCTGCCAAATCTGCTTGCGACCAATCTCTTTCAGCGCGTAAAACCTTGAGATTGTTTTTCATTTGTATTTTCCCCAAAAATAGCCGAGGCTCAAGCCCCATAATAAGAACATCATGGGTAATACAAAAATGATTGGGAAAGGCGGAAAGCCAACGTTTTCGAGAAAGCCATAACTGAAAGTGATTAATCCAGTAGTGATGGCTGAAAAGGTGACTGCTTGCAATTGGATTCTTTGTTGTAGTTCATCACTTTCTCGTAAGGCTCGCAAAATAGCTATAACAACAAAAATTGTTGGAATGACAGGTATCAAAGTGATAACAACTTGAGCGATTTGTGGAAATTCAAAATTGTTTAATATGGTTGTACTGACTATCACAGCCACAACATAAAATCCCATTGCAATTCCAAATTCTTTGTAGTAGCGTTTCATCACTTCATTTTGATTCATTATTATCTCCTTTTTTATCATCGTTTTCTTTTGTTTCCTCACTTTTAATAGAACCAAAAGCCATACCTAAAGCGCCGCCAATTGCCATGCCAATTGCGAGATTGTCGAGTGCGACACCAATTGCGATGCCCATGGCTAAACCAACTGCGAAACGTGCACCTGAATTATTTTTGTTCATGATTTTTCTCCTGTAAAGTTTACTTGACTTTTGGTAGTGTAAAGCAAACATGACTTTAAGTCAAGGGTAATTTACTAGGTATTTTTGAGCTAAAAAAGAGACAGTCACCTTTAAGGTGACTGTCTCTTTACTTAGTATTAAAACTCATCTTCTCTTTCACAGCATTGGGTAATTCAGGTAATTTACTTCGTTCAATTAAGAAGGTTGTCACTTCATTTAATTCTTTGAAAATATAATGTTGCCGAAGCGCACCTTCCAAATATCCTGCGCCACTTGTACCGCCTGTGCCAACGCGCATCCCAATCATTCTACGAGTCATCAACATGTGCCGATAACGCCATTGCGAAAGCAATTCATCAATGTCAATGAGTGTGGTCAACAAATCAAACGGTAAATGAAAAATCGGCAAGTTACGATACATCATAATAAATAAAACGGCGCGCATGGCATTCATTGAAAAATCGCCAGAGCCATCTTGATAAAAAACTTTTTCTAACATTTCTAATTGCTTTTGCTCAGCGTTCGATAAACTGTTTTTGTAAATTTGTTTGTAATCACTCCAAAATTTTTGAATGCCATTTTCAATAGGATATAAACTTTGATATTCTTTCCAAAGCGACTCATCGAAGAACGGAGTTCGCTCTGCCCACTTGACGATTAACTCTTTCAACGTCGCTTCTTTTTCAACGTTGGTAATTGATTCGTAATCCCCAACATTGAATCCACCCTGACGAATATTTTTGTAGTATTCAGATTTGTAACGCTCTTCCATTTTCAGACCTAATTTTGCTTCAATGATGCGAAATTGCAAACTTTGAAATCCAGAAGACGGTTGTAATAAATTTCTAAATTCTAAAAAGTCCATCGAAGTCATTGTTTCTAAAATGCTGACTTGTTGAACTAATACCTCAAAAATTTTGACCACTCGTTTTAATTTATGAACCGCAATGCTCATTTCGCCAGCATTGTCATTGACCTTTTCCGAAGCGAAAATTTCTCGAACAATATCTATTTCATGAATAACCTGCTTGAACCAAAGTTCGTATGTCTGATGAATGACGATGAAAAGCAATTCATCAGTTTGGAGTGAACTTTTTGGGTTTTGACTGTTAAGAATTTTATCGAGTTCGAGGTAATCGGAGTAATATAAATCGGTCATTTTGGTTTCCATTTAAGTTGAATGATAAAAAATAGTAAGGAGAATATATACAACAATCGGGCTGATGATTGCGGCGAGAATAGAAAACAAAATGTTGTAGAGAAACTTTTTTGAACTACTAACGGCTTTTCCAAATGTGTTGTTATACACCAAACCAAATGCTACACTATAAAAAACGCCAGCTATGACAAACATTGCTAACAAAAGTGGAAAGAACCCAACCCCAACAAATAGTAGACCAAAAAAAGTAGTCATTTCATCTTTATTTGTGAAAAAATCAAAAGCGGCGAATATAGCAGAAACGAATCCTGCTAGCAGTGGATGAATTATTGCTCCTGTTGCCGCATACTTTGCATAGTCTTTTATGGTGGTTTTTGTTGATTCGGTTGCAGGAGTTGAATTCATTTTGTCTCTTTCTTGATTGCTAACAAAGTAATATCATCAAATTGGTCTGCTGAACCGATGAAGGCTTGTAGAGTCGTTTCCATTTTATTTACAAAATCTGTTGGCTGTGTTTTTGATTTAAGAATTTCAAACATTTTTTCTTTGCCAAAAAATTCACCATTGCTGTTTAATGTATCTGGAATTCCATCTGTGAATGCGATTAATAAATCATCATCTGAAAGATTGATTTCTTTGACAGAAAATTTTGCGCCTGAAATGGCTCCAATGGCAGAACCTGTGCGTGTTAATTCGGTGTGCACATTTCCATCTTTTCCAACAATCAATGCAGGTTCGTTGCCACCATTGATGTAAGTAAGTTTTCCACTATTGGGTTCTAAGATGCCAATAAAAACAGTTGCAAACATATTTGCAGTTTCATGGGTCTCGGCGACGTAGTTATTTGTCAGCGAAATTGAATGTTGAAGTTGTTGAACAGGTGTCATTAAGTCTGAAGCGGATTCGTTGGTGGTGGCGCGAATCAAACTGCGGAATAAGGTCATGTATAATGCCGCGCCGATTCCTTTTCCGCATACATCTGCAACAACGAAGGCAAGGTTTCCATCGGGCAGTATAAAAGCATCGTAAAAATCACCAGCCACTTCTTTGGCGGCTTTGAAGTAAGAGGCAATTTCCCAGCCTTCTACTTTTGGTAACTCAGCAGGCAAAAATTCTTTTTGAATATCACGCGCGATGTTTAATTCGTTTTCAAGACTTTTCAAATACATATCTTGTAAATCGCGCAGATGTTTTTTTTCTAAACAAGATTGAATGCGGGCTTTGAGTAAGGTGGGTTCAAATGGTTTTGGTAAATAATCTTCTGCGCCAAGTTCAATCCCTTTGACAACATTTTGTAAATCATCGTTCGCTGAAATGACAATGACAGGAATATCGCGTATCTCTGAATCGGCTTTTACTTTTTCAAGCACAGTAAAGCCATCCATAATGGGCATCATAATATCGAGCAAAATTAAATCGGGTTTTTCGGTTGTTATTTTTTCAAGCGCATCTTTTCCATTAACGGCTGTGAGGGTTCGATAACTTAAATCTTCAAGTTCTTGTTCAAGATAATCTACGTTGAAGGGTTCATCGTCAACGATTAAGATGCGTGGGGTATGGTTCATAAGTTATTTTAAATATTCTTTCAATTTATCAAACAGCAATTTGTCGTTGATAGGTTTAGTGAGATAGTCGTTGCAACCTGCTTCAAGGGCTTTGACTTCATCTCCGCTCATGGCATGGGAAGATAAACCAATAATGGGTAACGACTTATTTGTTTCACGAATTTTTCTTGTGGCTTCGTAACCATCCATAATGGGAAGAGCCATGTCCATCAGAATCAAATCTGGATTTTTGGTTTGTGCCATTTCTACGCCTTGTGCACCATCTTTGGCAATTAATAAGTTGTATTCATCTTCAAGTAGTTGGGTGATGAGGTCAATATTTAATTCGGTGTCTTCCACGACCAAAATGGTTTTCATAACTTCCTCCAAGTAAGTAAATGCTTATGAAACAGAATCAAGTTGAACGTCAGCAGATGAAGCGTGCTTTCCATCTGCATAATGAATCGGAATAGATAATGTAAATGTCGAGCCTTTTCCAAATTCACTTGTCACAGTCAAATCGCCGCCGAGCAAACGGGCAAGGTTGCGGCTGATGGCAAGCCCAAGACCTGTGCCACCATATTCGCGGGTGGTGCTGGAATCGGCTTGTTGAAATTCTTCAAAAATTTTGCTGAGCGATTCTTCGTTCATGCCGATGCCTGTATCTGCTACTTTGATGTTTACCATTGCGTTTTCATGCGCCACGCTGATTTTAATTTTGCCTGCATGGGTAAATTTGGCAGCATTGCTTAATAAATTCAAAACAATTTGTTTTATTTTATTTTGGTCTGAATAAATTAATGGCAGGGTAATGTCATTTTGTTTTTCAAACCTGACAGTAGGTTTGACGAGTGGTTGTGCTGTGTTGAAACATTGGTCAACCAAGGCATTGATGCTAAAGTTGCTGGCTTGCACTTCCATTTTGCCCGCTTCAATTTTTGCAATATCTAAAACGGTGTTAATTAAATCAAGCAAGTGTTCTGCACTCAATAACACTTTATCCAAATTTTCTTTTTGTTTATCGGGCAATGCTTCTTCCCCTTTTCGGCGCACGATTCTTGTAAAACCAATAATTGCATTTAATGGCGTGCGAAGTTCATGACTCATGGTTGCAAGGAAGGCACTCTTGGCTTGATTGGCATGTTCAGCACTTGTGCGAGCTTCTTGTGCTTCATCAAATAATTTTGCATTTTGTACGGCAATCACTGCTTGGCGTGAAAGACCTGTTAAAAATTCCAATTCAGAATCAAGAAATTCGTTATTTTTTCCATTACGCCAAACTGCCATTAATCCAATCACTTCATCGCCAGAAAGCAAAGGTACTGCTACTAAATGTTCATCGGTATCTATGTCTGTGCCTTCAATGTGAACTGCACGCGGGTCGTTATCTACATCATTGATAACTTCACCAACTTTGTTTTGGACGATACTACCTAACATGCCTTCGCCAACTTTGATGGTGTCATTTCTTAGATTTTCCGCTTCATCCCCAACTGCGGCTATGGCTCTGAACCATTGACCCTTTTCTTCGGGGAGGAAGAGTCCGCTCAAATCACCTTGTAATACATTGTGGGCATGATTTGCGATTCCTTGTAATACAGTAGATGAATCAAGCGTTGATGAAATATCACGGCTGATTTCTAGCAAAGCAATATTTTCCCGTTCGCGTCGGCGAGTCTCTTCTAAGAGACGTGCATTTTCAAGCGCCACACTCATCGAACTTGCTAGCGTTTGCAACAAACGCACATCTGAATCTGTGAATGCATTTTCATGGTCAACATTTTGTAATGAAATAACGCCACGCACTTCATTGTTAATTAACAAGGGAACGCCTAAATAAGATTTTGCTGGCTGACCCGCCGCCACAGCACCGCCTAGCGCTTTACGTCTTTCTGCTAAGCCTGTGTTCACTAACAACATGCGACGTGTTTCAATAATGTGTTTTGAAAACCCAATCGGTTTAGTGGGTTCAATATACATTCGCTCGTCTTTCTCAACTGCATAGCGCCATATACTGCGATTTAATTGCGGGTCATACTCAATCACAGTGACTACTTGGGCATCGAATACTTCTTGCAATTTTTCACCCAACAATTGATACATGGCTTGTGTTTCCATGCTAGCGGATAAACTGGCTTGCACTTCGTTGATAATTAACAACTCTTGAGCACGTTCTTCGGTTTCTTTGAGCAAGCGCTGGGTTTCATCAAATAAACGGGCGTTTTCAAGAGCAATGCTCATGCTGTTGGCGAGCGTTTGTAATAAACGAACATCTGATTCACTAAAGGCATGTTCGCGTTCTATATCAACAAGTTCGATTAATCCACGCGCTTGTTCTCCTATAATTAAAGGAACCATAACTTGAGATTTTGGCATTTCAGTGCCTGATAACGTGTAACTTCCGACCTTTTTCGCTTCCTCCAGTAAATTTTCGTTATAGATTAAGGTTTGTTTTGTACGGTAAACCAAAGGCCCAAAACCCACATCACCAACAGGCTCTGAATCGATATGAATGAGTTCCCCATTTTCATAGGTGTAAGGGAAATGTTCCATTTTTGCGACTGAATCGTAGATGCGAATTCCTACATCTTTGCCTTGGAATATCTCGCGAATTTTATCCCCGACCGCTTCATAGATTCCCTGAATGTTGAGTTCTGCGGCGAGGGCTTGTTGCACGCTGTTGATGATGGCGAGTTCAGCATTGCGTTCTTCAGTGATTTTTAGGAGGCGTTGGGTTTCATCAAAGAGACGAGCGTTTTCAATGGCAATGCCCATGTTTGATGAAAGTGTTTGCAAGAGACGTAAGTTGCTTTCATCAAATGCACTGGCTCTGATACTTTGTACATCTACCACGCCTAATATTTTTTCTCCAACCATAATGGGAACACCCATATAAGATTGAATATCAGGTTCATCAATAGGTGATGTGACGTATGCTTCTGCGCCATGTTGTTCAATTTCTTTGGCAGACTTTAACAATAGAGGCTGGCGAGTTTTGATAATTTTTGTGGTTAGCCCGCCTTCGTCCAATTCCCACGGCGGTTCATCTTCAAAATATTTGCCTGCATAACTATAGATTAGTTCGACCATGTTTGTTTTTGAATCAAACATGAGAATGTCCACAATTTCGACATTGAAGATTTCACGAATCTTATCGCCTACATTGTAGGTGACTGTTTTGACATCCAAAGTCTTTGCCATTGCCTCGCCGACAGAGTTGAGAATTGCGAGTTCAGCGGCGCGGTCTTCGGTGATTTTTAAGAGGCGTTGTGTTTCATCAAACAAACGTGCATTTTCAAGAGCCACACCCATACTGCCTGCCAATGTTTGCAGTAAACGAATATCCGATTCGCTGAAGGCATGTTCACGCTCAAAGTTTTGCAAACTGAAATATCCATTGACTTGTGTACCTGTTCCAAAGGGAACAAAGATTAAAGATTTTGCTGATTTTGTGCCTTCAATTGTTTTCAATCCATATCGTTTTGATTCTTCAATACTATTTTCATTGATGATGATTGGCTGACGCGTTTCAATCATTATTTTGTTTGCTTGGCTGAAAGGCAGTAATTCGTCATCAAAAATACGTTGCCCTTCTTCAAAAGCATATTCCAATTTTGAGAGTTGCTTTTCATGGTTAAACGAACTGATGAGGAAAGTTTGTGCATTGAACATCTCACGAATTTTTTCACCCACAAGGTCATAAATGGCTTGCATATCCAATTTGGATGCCAAACCTTGTTGCACGCTGTTAATGATAG
>JAEURH010000024.1:0-22554 GCA_016789365.1 Anaerolineales bacterium | reverse complement strand
AAGTTCAGCATTGCGTTCCTCGGTGATTTTTAAGAGGCGTTGTGTTTCATCAAAGAGACGGGCGTTTTGTAATGCCACGCCAAGATTGGCACACAAAGTTGTGAGCAAACTTACGCTGGATTCAGGGAAAGCGTTTGTCTCGTTGGAATACAGGGTGATGACTCCAATGACTTTGCCTGTTGACCAAATCGGTGCGCAAACAACGCTTTGTGTTAGGTCTTCTTCATCGTCATCACCAATCAATATGGCTGTTTCCATCCCTAGTTCACGCTTTCGCTGGTCAATATTTTCATTAATGACCAGTGTGGTGAGATTTTTAATTGTCCAGCCTGCATACCCAAGCCGTAGTTCATGTGGCTCAACGGGGAAGCGGTCGCCATGTTCGATGTAATAAGGAGTGGACATGATATTACTCACTTCATCGTACAAACCGATGTATAAGTCTTCCACTTTGAATTCTTTGCGAATCTTTTCGCCTACTAAATCAATGATGGCTTGAAAATCAAGTTCGCGCACCAAACCTTCGCTGACGCTGTTGATAATGGCAAGTTCAGCCGCGCGGTCTTCGGTGATTTTTAGTAGGCGTTGGGTTTCGTCAAAGAGGCGGGCGTTTTCAAGAGCAACACTCATTGAATTTGCAAGTGTTTGTAATAAGCGAACATCTGATTCGCTAAAAGCATTTTCTCGTACCCAATTTTCCAATCCAATTACACCTATGACTTGAGAGTTAATAATGAGCGGGGTTAATATGTATGACTTAATCTCAAAGTCTTTGCCGTAAAGATGTGGCGGAATGCCTTTGTAGGTTTCAAGCAAATTACCTTGCTTATCAAAAACTTTGTCGAAATCTCTAATATGGTAAATACCATATTTGGGCATCTCCAGCCAAACATTTTCATTTATTACAAGTGGGTGCTTATTTTTATCGAGATAGTCTAGAGTGATTTTCGGAAGTGGAATGTCATATCCCCAGCCTTTTTCGCCACGCCAAAATGAGTATTCAAAATGCACCAAATTTAATTGTCGGTTGATTCGCGTAATGTAGACCACTTCGGCATTGAAAATCTCTTGAAGTTTATCGCCAACTAAATTGTAAATGGACTGCATATCTAATTTAGATGCTAAACCTTGTTGCACACTGTTGATGATAGCGAGTTCATCAGTCCGTTGTTTTAATTCTAGTTGTAAATAATTAACATCGTTGGTATCTACTGGCGGATTTACCTTCGTCACCTGACGAGTTTTCTTCACCCCAACCGCTTCTTTAATCACCTTCGGCTTGGCTTTTGTTTTCTTGATAGTTTTAACTACACTTGAAACTTTCTTCGCCATACCTACATGCTCCTGAGGATGTTTGCTCTATTTTATTACAAATTATCGTCATTGCGAGGAAGATGGCGAAGCAATCTGACGAAGCAATCTCCAACAAATTCTGAGATTGCTTCACCTTATGGTCTCAATACGCCCTTCGCAACAATTGCTCAGGGCTACTCGACCAACGGCTCGCAATGACATGGTAAGAGGAGTATAATTACGCCAATCAATTCCGTACCACCTCTGCAAGTTATCTCATTATTAAGGATTTGCATGTGACTAAAATATTTTTTGCAACAGACATTCACGGCTCAGATATTTGCTGGAATAAGTTTTTGAACGCAGGCAAGTTCTACGAAGCCGACCAATTGATTTTAGGTGGGGATATGACAGGCAAGGCAGTTGTGCCATTTGTTCACCACGGCGGGGCAAATTACCGTGTCACTTTGCTCGAACAGGTGTTTGATATCACAAATGAAGATGAATTAAATGATATGAAAAAGCGCGTGCGTAGTCGTGGCTATTATCCTTATATGACCAACCCAGACGAAATTGCCGAATTAGAAAAAGACCCAGAGCGCGTTAGTAAAATCTTTTTGCAGGAAGTGCTTAAAGTCGTTCAACAATGGATGGAGATTGCTGATAGAAAATTGGCTGGTACGGGAATGAAGGTTTATTGTTGCCCGGGCAATGACGATATGGATGAAGTGGACGAAATCCTTATGGAAAGCAGAACCGTTATCCATTCAGAGGGGAAGGTCACCACTTTGGCAAGCGGACATGAAATGATTGCGTCTGGTTGGAGCAATAAAACGCCGTGGGATACGCATCGTGAAGAGGGTGAGGACCAACTCAAAGTCAGGTATGAAGCGATGACTTCGCAATTAAAAAATCCACACTCGGCAATTTTCAATATCCATGTGCCGCCTTATAAATCGAATCTAGATGAAGCGGCGGAGTTAGATGAAAATTTGCGCCCGAAAATGGCAGGACAAGCATTGAAAGCAGTTGGCTCAACGGCGTTACGAGAATCAATTGAAAAAGTGCAACCGTTGTTGGGGTTGCATGGTCATATTCACGAAGGGCGCGGCGTTTCACATATTGGCAAAACACTTTGTATTAATCCCGGCTCGATGTATGAGCAAGGGACATTGTTGGGTGCACTTATAAATCTCGGAAAAGATAAAGTAGAAGATTACGTTTTGACGACTGGTTAACATCCCTCACCCCAACCCCTCTCCCATTGGGAGAGGGGTAGGAGTGAGGGTTAAAACAAAAAGGAGAATTTGTTATGAGCAACTTGTTTGTCCGTAAAGCGACTGGCATGGTACGTTCGTGGTCGGTCATGGACGCGTTTATTTACGCGTTGTTTTCAATTAACCTTATCACGCTCGGTTTGTACAGTTTCAGTCAGATGTACTATTTTGAAGGTGGTATGGTGAATGCGTTGATTATCAGCGCGATATTTATTTTCTTTGAAGTGGTGGTGTATGCCGCATTAATCGCCGTAATGCCCCGTTCTGGCGGTGATTATGTTTGGCAAAGTCGCATCCTCGGTGGAGCAGTCGGCTTTATTCTCGCTGTCACAGGTTGGTGGTTCATCTTATGGCTGTGGGTTCCATTGTATGGTGATATGTTCCGCCACATTGTGTTAGTTCCATTGCTTGGCATTTTCGGCGCAAAAGATATTGCCTTATGGTTTGCTGGCACACAAAATGGTGCGTTCACTGCTTCCATTCTCACGCTGGTTATTGTCAGCATTTTCATTATGTTGGGAATGAAAACATACGCTCGCATTCAAAAGTTTTCCTTCTATGGCGGTATGCTTGGTTTGCTGATTGTGATTGTGTTGTTCTTAACGGGTTCGCCCGAAGCCTTCAAAGCAGGTTTAGAAGCAAATGCCACTTCCATGTTTGGAGCCGCACCCGGCGTTTATGATGCGACAGTGACAATGGGAACAGATGCAGGTGCTATCACGCCTCTGACTGGGGGGGCACTTGGTTTGGTTTTCCTCGTCATTCCTTATATGGTGTTCTTTAACTTGTGGCCCAACTGGGGCGCAACATTATATGGTGAAGTACGTGGTGCAACAGATTTCAAACGCAATATGACTGGTATGGGATTGGCATTAGGCGTAACCACTGTGCTAGGCATTGTTTTGCTCTTTGCTATTAGCAGAACGATGGGTTGGGAATTTTATGTGCAAGCCGGAGCCGCTTGGTGGAATTATGCTTGGGGCTACACCGATGTTGTTCCTGCGCTTCCAATCTGGCCCTATCCTGCATTGCTGGCGGCATTCTTAACCACGAACAAACTGGTTCAATTCCTTGTTATTGGTTTAATGAGTTTATGGTGGTTTGGTTGGTGCGCGACCGTTTTCCTTTCTTCCACACGTGTTATCTTCGCCGCCGCATTTGACCGCTTACTCCCTGAGTCAGTTGCCAAGTTAGATGAACGCACTGGCACGCCAGTGAATGCGTTGTTGTTGATGGTTGTACCGTCTGTGATTGTGGCATATCTTTTCAACTACAATTTGCTAAACTTCCAAACTCTCACATTGTGTTCAACACTTGTAATTGCTGTTACCTTCCTCGGCACAACGATTTCTGCTATCGTGCTTCCATACACCAAGCCTGATTTGTATAAATCATCGCCAATTTCTCAATACAATGTGCTTGGTCTTCCATTAATTTCAGTAGCAGGCGTTATCTTCGGTAGTTTCCTTGTGTACTTGCTCTATCAATGGATTATTGACCCGAACGGTTTGTATGGTATTGGTCTCAGCAATACAAGCTCAATCTATTACATGCTGGCGAACTATGTACTTGCCGCTGTGATTTACTTCGGATTCAAAGCCTATCGCAAGAGCAAAGGCATTGACTTAAGCAAAGTCACTGCTGAAATTCCTGCGGAGTAAAAATTTAATCAATCAGGTGACAGTCACTTACAAAGTGACTGTCACCTATTTTGTTTATGGATATATTAAAAGAACTATATCGCTTGGTGGAAGCGGCAGAAGCAAACAAAATTCAAATTCGCACCATTGGTGGGTTAGCAGTACATGTGCATAACAAAAAGAATCACCCGTTATTCATTCGTGAATATGGCGATTTAGATTTTGTCGTTGCCAAAAAACAGCGCCGTGAGTTTGAATCTTTTATGCCAACGGTAGGATATTCACCGCATAAACAATTCAATATATTAAATGGTGACATTCGCCAAATTTATTATCACGATGAAAGTGATATGAAGATTGATATTTTTGTGGGTGATTTTGAGATGTGCCACAAAATACCGCTGGAAAACCGCCTCACCGCTGACCCGCTTACGATTCCGCTAGCCGAATTGTTTTTGTCTAAAATTCAAATTATTGATTTGAACCAAAAAGATGCTATGGATATTGCTTCATTGTTATTAAACGTTGAAACTGGAAATCACGATAAAGATACGATTAACTTAAATATTATTGCAGAGTTATGTGGCAACGATTGGGGATTGTACAAAACCACGTCTATCAATTTAGAAAAAGTGGGAGAGATTGTAAACAAAACATCTCTTACAAATGACGAAAAAGATTTAATTTCAAAACGCATTCAAGAAATTTTGAATACATTTGAATCTATGCCTAAATCTTTAGCATGGACGTTGCGCGACAGAGTCGGTACACGCGTCAAGTGGTATATTGAAGTAGAAGAAGTTGGAAGATGATTTATCCCGTCATTGCGAGCCGTTGGTCGAGTAACGAAGTGTATCGAGACCAAAAGGTGAAGCAATCCCAAACTTAATGATGAAAAAACTACGTCTTTTCCTTGCTATCATCATTCTTACAATCTCCATCTCTCTTCTGATTTGGGGATTTTTACCCAGTCGAACTGAAATTCGCATTCAAGAAATTTCTCCACAAGAGATGCAGTTACCAACGCCGTCGTCATATCATTTTGAGATTACAGCATGAAACCCAATCCATTTTCTGGAAACTTATCTTTTTTAATATTCGCAATGATAGTTATCGTTTCATTCTTAATCGTTATTATTTTAATGATATTAGGACCAATTATTGGAAATACTTTTTCTGAAATAAATAGTTCGCTTTCTCCTGCTATAACTCAAGAAGTTAGCCCTACTGGAATTGCTACAAATCCCTCAGTTGATGAACCAATCAGTGAAGGTGTTTTGCTTGAAACACGCCGATTAACTTTAGAATTCCCGCCGAAAATTAAAGCCGATTCTGCAAGCGACATCATCCGCCTCACTTTGGAAGTGGATGATTTGGGCAATGTCACCCCAACTGCTTACTATGAAACAAACACTATCACTGGCGAAGTGATTCAAATCCCAGATTTGTATGAAACGCATAATGTAGGCGTTGAAGCAAATTTTGATATTGCTGGGGTGGATGTTAAGCCATCGGGCATTACATATCAACCACTACAAAAGGGCAAGTCTGTTACATTTTATTGGAGCATTCGCGCTCCGCAAGTGGGGAAGTTTCGCGGAACAATTTGGGTGCATTTGGTTTTTGTAGATAAATTGACGGGAGAAGAAAGCCGAAGAGCAGTATCCGCTCAAATTGTCGAAATAGAAGCGGTAGATTTTTTCGGCTTTTCGGTCAACTTTGTACGCACTTCGGGAGTCGTTGGCTCGGTGTTGGGGATTATCGTCGGCTTTCCGTTTTTTGATGATATTGTGAAGTATTGGTGGAATAAGCGGAAGAAGCGAAAAGTTAAGAAATGAGTGAGGAGAAAAGAGTAACGAGTAATGCGTAATTCGTAACAATGCTGTCGTCAAGAAAAAAGTTGGTTGAGCAGAATCAATTATCGGCTAGGGGAGCGAGGCGGTTTTGAAATCCATTTGACAAATTGCAGACTGCCTCTTATAATTGTGCATAATTACACAATCGAAATTTTGGAGTTCAAGTGGTAGGTGGCTTGACTCCAAATTTTATAAAAACCTTGATGATGGTAGTTTTATCCTTTACAATAACGAGCCGGTCGTAAGTATCCTAGTGAGGTGATTTCTAATGAGTGAAAAGAAAATTCAGCAAGTTCTTGAAATAGAAAAGCAAGCCCAAGAGATTCAGGAAAAAGCCAAACGCGAAGCGCAGGAAATTCCTGTAAAAGCCGAGCAAGAAGCACAGGCTTTGATTGCAAAGGCAAAGGCTGATGCACAAGAAGAAGCGCGCAAGTTGATTGCAGCGGCTCAGTCTGTTGACTCTTCTTCAGCCGCCGCTGATATTGCTTCAAAGAATAGTGAGTTCGAGGCAAATGCCAAAAAGAATTTTGATAAGGCTGTGGCTTTTGTTTTAGAACGCGTTATCGGTAAGGCTTAAGTTATGGCGAGTGGTGTTTCAGGCTACGCCGCAATTAGTACGCGGGTGCGAGCAATGTATTCTGATTTGCTTAGCCCGCAAGATATGACTCGCTTAAGCGAGTCTCCTGATTTTGCTTCGTTGGTGGGTGCTTTGAAGAGCACTCCTTATGGAAAATATCTTTCAGGTCTTAAAGATAATGAATTGACTCCTCGTCGAGTCATTCATGCTATTAAGAGTAGGTTGGCTGATTCTTATTCCAGTGTGGTGCAACAAGCTCCAGAACAAACCCGCCCGTTGGTAAAACAGTTATATCGTTATTTTGAATTGGGAAATCTCAAAGCGGTTTTGCGTAGTATTCAAACTGTGTCTGCATGGAATCCGGAAGTTCAAACATGGGACCGTGTTCGTGAAATTCTTTTCCCATTTGGTTCTTTTTCAACAATTCCGGCACAGGCAATGGTTGAATCTGGAAATGTTGGTTCAGCAGTTGATTTATTAAGAGGTACGCCTTACGAATCAACCATGTCTTTTGCGATGAAGCGTTTTTCTGCCGAGCAAAATCTTTTTCCATTAGAAGTTGCTTTAGATTTAGATTACTGGCGCAAGTTGTGGGCAGAAGCGAAAAAACTTTCAGGTAAAGACCGCGAAATGGGCACCAAAATTATTGGTTCTTTGCTCGATATGAATAACTTAATGTGGGTGATTCGTTATAAGGTTTATCACAAACTTTCTGAAGAAGAATTAATTAATTACACCTTGCCGTTTGGGTATCGCGTTCGCGATGAAGATGTACGTGCGATTGCGGCTGGCTCGGATATTGCGGCAGTAGTTTCACGAATTTATCCAAACATTCCAGATGTAAATGCGCTTCTTGACAACCCGACAGTTGGCTTGCCAAAACTGGAACATGCTCTTAAACAACAAGTGGTTAAAACCTGTGTTAACGCATTTATTGGTGACCCTTTCCACATTGGAATTCCACTCGCATATCTTTTGTTGAGTGATTTTGAAGTACAAGATTTGATTGTTTTGATTGAAGCGAAGTCTACCAACATGGCAGATGAAGATTATCGTCCGTTGTTGTTGAAGACAGTGGTAGTGTAAAAAAATAATCGTCATTGCGAGCGTATTTTGCGAAGCAATCCCCAAGACAATCTAGGAGATTGCTTCGAGCGAAGAGCAAGAACGCTCTCGCAATGACGGATAAAAATTGGAGAAAACATGTTCTTTCCGAAAGAGATGACCGAAGTTGAATTGATTATCCCTTCCAAGGATATTGTGGCTGTTGCAAAAGTGTTGAGTGGTCACGGTGTGTTCCACCAAGTGGATAGCACGTATTTGGGCTTGGAAAATTTAGGTCCGAGTGCTTGGCAAGATAAAGCCAGTAGTTATTCTGCTTTAGAGCGCCGCATTCAAACCATTATGCAAACTTTAGGTGTAGAAGAAGAATATCCCACCAAGGCTGATGCTGAATCAATGGTGGAGTTGGATGCGATTACGCCGTCCGTGAATCGGATTGATGAAGAAGTCAGAGGCATTAGCGAACAATTATCCAACGAGAAGAAGCGTTTGGAATTGTTTGAAAGTCAATTACGCCAATTAGAGCCGATTGCTGATGTTAAGGTAGAAGTTGGTGCGTTGAATAAATCTTCTTATTTGCATTCTATTTTAGGCGTGGTGCCTGCTTCCAATATTAGTCGTTTGAAAACCAGTATCGGACGTGTGCCACATGTTTTCTTTACATTGCGTGAAGACTCTCAAAAACCTGTAGTGTGGGTGCTTGGTCCTAAAAGCAATGCGGATGTGTTAGACCGCGCCGCGAAAAGTGCATATTTGAATCCATTGAGTTTGCCAGAAGAATTTGCTGGTACACCAGAAGAAATTACAAATACTCTCAAACGAGAAATTGAAGTCACTAAGAAAAAGATTGTTAACCTTGAAACCAGTATATTGGCAGTCGCTGATAAAAATAAAAGTGAATTACAAAAATTGCTTTGGGATACACATGTTAGCCGTGTGATGGCAGATGCAATTGTTCGTTTTGGTCAGTTACGTCACACCTATGTTGTTGTCGGTTGGGTGCCGACTGCAAGTTTGGAAAGCTTAACAACTAAACTTAAGAATGCTTCAAAAGAAGTTTTAATTGAAACCACTTCAATCACACGCTCTGGTCATCATGATAATGTGCCAGTGGCTCTGACCGACAATAAGTGGCTTCGCCCATTCAAAGACTTAATTACAACATACGGACGACCTAGCTACGGCGAACTTGACCCAACCATTTTGTTGGCTTTTAGTTTTCCGTTGTTATACGGTGCAATGTTTGGTGATATTGGTCAAGGCTTGGTAATGATGCTTGGTGGATTTTTGGCTCATAACCGAATTGCCCTTAAAGCCTTACAAAGCATTGGTTTGCTATTTGTGTACTGTGGTATTTCAGTTACTTTCTTTGGTTTCATGTATGGAAGCATCTTCGGTTTTGAAGGTCACTATGTGCATGATTATCTTGGTTTTGATTTACATCCAGTTTGGTTAAGCCCAATTCATGGTGAGAATATCCTTTCTGTTTTGCGTGTGGCGATTGATGTAGGAATTGTCATCTTGTTCTTGAGTTACTTGCTTAGTTTCTTTAATAATATTCGAGTGAAAGATTGGTCACACCTTATTTTTGGTCATACAGGTGTAGTTGCTTTCCTCTTCTTTGTATGTTTTCTTTCCATCCTTGGAGGCTTTTTAGGAAGCACTCCTATTGCACCACAAATTGCAGTGGCAATTAGTAAACTTCCGCTCCCATTCAACATTCTTACTCCGGTCTTTGCTTTAGGTTTGATGTTCAATGGTTTATTCCGTAATATTACTGAAGGTCATAAACCTTATATTGAAGGCAACATTGCTATGTTCTTAGTGCAATCTTTCATGGATTTGTTTGAAGGTGTTATTAGTATGTTGTCCAACACACTTTCATTCGTGCGTGTGGGTGCCTTTGCTGTAGCGCATGGTGGTTTGAGCCTTGCCATCTTTGCCTTAGCAGGTGAAGAAGCCGATTTAGGTTTTTGGATTACGATTGCCCTCGGTAATATTTTCATTATTGGGTTTGAAGGTTTGATTGTTTATATTCAAACTATGCGTTTACATTATTACGAAATTTTAGGGAAATTCTTCCATGGTGGTGGTATGCGTTTCGAGCCATTGAAGTTGAAACCCTCCCAAGAGGAGGCGTAAGCCCTAGATTAGAAAGACAAATTTGAAAATTATTGAACTTGCAAGATAAAACAAAAAAATAAATTTCTATTTATAAGGAGATAAACAATGTTTTTAGTTTTTGCTGTATTAGTTGGTCTGGTTCCCGTAATTCCTGCGGTGGTGTATTTGTTACAAAATGGTAAGACCAACCCAACCCAAGCACTTTCTCGCTTGGTGAATGGTTTCAACGGTTTCAACTTTTTAGTTGGGTTATTCGCCGCTGGACTTGCTGTTGTCTGGTTCGCTTCCCCAACATCCGTTTTAGCCGCTGGTGCTGCTCAAGAAGCAGTTGTCGACCAATATGCTTCTCTCGCCGCTGCTCTTTCAACAGGTTTAGCTTGTATTGGTGCAGGTATTGCTGTGGGTGGGTCTGGTGCTGCCGCTGTTGGTGCAACTGCTGAAAAGCCAGAATCATTCGGTCGTGCCCTCATCTTCGTAGGTCTTTCTGAAGGTATCGCTATCTACGGATTAATCATTTCCTTCCTTGTTCTTCCGTAAGGATAGTAGGAATCATAAGACATGAAAATTCTGGTCATCGGTCATTCTGATGCCGTGCTTGGTTTCTCGTTGGCGGGCGTAGGCGGCAGAGTTGCCTCTACTGCGGATGAAGTGAATCAGGCATTAGATGAAGCGCAAGCCAATAAAGAGGTTGGTATTGTGCTTGTCACGCAGGATGTGGCTGAATTAATCCCAGCACGGATGGAACACCTAAAACTACGCAGTACGATTCCGTTGGTGGTTGAGATTCCATCTACCGGCGGTGTTCCAGAAGGTCAAGCCTCGCTCGGCGATATTGTTTTGCGAGCGATTGGTATCAAGTTGTAAAGGAAATGTTTATGAAAACTGAAGCACAAGATATTGAGTTGCTTGCGCAAGCCATTATGCTAGAAGCAAAAGATGAGGCTGAGCAGTTACAGGTAGAAGCAAAAGAAAAAGCAGATGCCATTCGTAAGCGTGCCCAAGCCGAAGCAGAGGCGGAGCGGAAACTCATCTTAGACCGTGCAAAACAAGAAGCAGACCGCTTGAAGAGTCAAGCCTCGGCGACTGCTCAATTGAAAGCACGTTCGACGCAATTGGAAGCGCGTGAAAAATTATTAGATAGTGTGTTTGAAGAAGTGAAGAAACAATTAGATAGCGTGAAGAATCGCTCTGACTATGCCGATATTGTGAAAATGTTGACTCGTGAAGCATTGACTCAATTGAAAGCAACAGAAGCGGAAATTCGCGCAGATGAATCAACACAAAAAGTTTTGAAGTTAGATGAAATTGCCAAAGAATTAAATGGTAAATTCGCCTCTGGTTCAAAACTTGAAGAAGGTACTGGCGTGGTGGTGAGTGCTTCGGGTGGTAAATTGAATTATGACAATACCCTCGAAACGCGTTTGAGTCGCCTACAAGGTACCCTTCGCTCTTCCGTATATAAAGTGTTGATGGGAGAAAAGGCATGAGCAACGAAGTAGGAAAAATTACTTGGATAAGCGGACCCGTTGTCCGTGCTCGTGGGTCTAAAAATGTAGGTATGCTTGAATTGGTTGAAGTAGGTGAAGACCGTTTAGTAGGTGAAGTCATTGGTCTTAAAGGTGACCAAATGACGGTTCAAGTGTATGAAGAAACTGCTGGTATGCAAACTGGCGAAACCATCTATGGCACAGGTTTACCTCTTTCAGTAGAGTTGGGACCTGGCTTAATTCAAAGTATTTATGATGGTGTGCAACGCCCACTTCCATTAATTGAACAAGCAGTAGGTTCATTTATTAATCGTGGCGCACGTTTTGATTCAATCAACCGCGAGAAGAAATGGAAATATACGCCAAAAGTAAAAGTTGGCGATGAAGTAAAAGGTGGTGACATCTTAGGTGTTGCCATGGAAACAGATACCTTTGAACATCGTGTCATGTTGAACCCAGATGACTCAGGCACAATTACTTGGGTTGCTCCGGCTGGTGAATACACAGTCAATGACACGATTGCTAAATTGAAGAGTGGCAAAGAAGAAAAGAACGTCACCATGCTTCAACGCTGGCCCGTTCGTCGCGCACGTCCATTTGTAAATCGTCGCGGTGCAAACATTCCTTTGATTACGGGTCAAAGAATTTTAGATACATTCTTCCCTGTTGCAAAAGGTGGTGCGGCTGGTATTCCTGGTCCGTTTGGTTCAGGTAAAACAGTGACCCAACACAGTATTGCTAAATGGGCAGATGCAGAAGTTATCGTTTATATCGGATGTGGTGAACGCGGTAATGAAATGACCGAAGTGTTGCAAGAATTCCCGCATCTTATTGACCCTCGTTCTGGTCGCCCGTTGATGGAACGTACTGTCTTGATTGCGAACACATCCAACATGCCAGTGGCGGCTCGTGAAGCCAGTATTTACACAGGCATTACCATCGCAGAATATTATCGTGACATGGGCTATCACGTCGCTCTCATGGCAGATTCAACTTCCCGTTGGGCTGAAGCGTTGCGTGAAGTCTCTGGTCGTCTCGAAGAAATGCCAGCAGAAGAAGGTTATCCTGCTTATCTCGCTGGTCGTTTGGCTGAGTTTTACGAACGCGCAGGTTATGTCAATAACTTAAACGGTTCACAAGGTTCAGTTTCTATCGTTGGTGCGGTTTCCCCTCCAGGTGGTGACTTCTCAGAACCTGTAACCCAACATACCAAACGCTTCATCCGCTGTTTCTGGGCGTTGGATAAATCTCTCGCTTCTGCTCGTCACTTCCCAGCCATCAACTGGTTGGATAGCTATAGCGAATATTTGGAAGACGTTGGCAATTGGTGGCGTGAAAAGACAGGCAAAGATTGGCTCACCATGCGTAACCGCGCAATGGAATTGTTGAGTGAAGAAAGCCGCTTGTCACAAATCGTGAAGTTGGTCGGTCCAGATGCGCTTCCTTTCACCGAACGCATGGTTCTTGAAACCACACGTTTGATTCGCGAAGGGCTTTTACAACAAAATGCAACTGAGACAGTGGATGCTTACTCATCGGTTGAAAAACAAATTCGTATGCTTGAATTGGTGCTTTACTTCCACGAACGCGGTATGGCAATCGTCAAACGTGGCGCACCGATTAACTTAATCCATGACTTGCCAGTTGTAGATAAAATCATCCGTGCAAAATCTACAATTACAAATGAAGAGTTGGGTAAGTTTGAAGACCTTCAAAAAGAAATTGACGAACAAATGAGTCAATTGGATGCGGAGTACAGACAATGAGCGAAGCAAAAGTTTTAGGCGGTCAAGAAGTCGTTGGCGTCGGTCGTATTGAAGGACCAATTATGGTCGTTGAAGGTGCGGCAAACGTCAGTTACGACGAGGTCGTAGAAATTAAAGATTCACGCGGTCAACTCCGCCGTGGTCGTGTGCTTGAAGTCAGTGAAAACTTTGCTGTGGTGCAAGTCTTTGCTGGTTCCACAGGTTTGTCCATTGACGGAACGAGTGTCCGCTTTCTTGGAAACACATTACACATCCCTGTTGCAGAAGAAATGCTAGGGCGTATCTTCGATGGTTTAGGTAACCCGATTGATGGTGGTCCAGAACCATTAACTGATAAATATGCAGATGTAAATGGTCAGCCAATCAATCCAACTGCACGTATTTATCCTCGTGACTATATTCAAACAGGTATTTCCACAATTGATGGTGTCAATACTTTGTTACGCGGACAAAAACTTCCATTGTTCTCTGGTGCAGGTATGCCGCATGACCAACTCGCGGCTCAAATTGTGCGCCAAGCAACATTAGGTAAAGAAGCAGGTGCGCCACAAACCGAAGGTGAAGAATTCGCTATCGTGTTCGCCGCTATGGGCGTAAAGAACGACGTTGCTGATTACTTCCGCCGTTCATTTACTGAAAGCGGTGCTTTGACTCGTGTGGCAATGTTCCTTAACCTTGCGGATGACCCCCCAGTAGAACGTATCGTAACTCCACGCGCCGCATTGACCTTAGCCGAATATTTGGCTTACGAAAAAGGCATGCACGTGCTTGTGGTCTTAACCGATATGACCAACTACGGTGAAGCCCTACGCCAAATTTCAAACGTCCGTGGTGAAGTGCCAAGTCGTAAAGGTTATCCTGGTTACTTATATTCTGACCTTGCTTCTTTATACGAACGAACAGGTCGTATTCGTACCAGTGAAGGTTCTATTACACAAATTCCAATTTTGACGATGCCTAACGATGACATCACTCATCCAATGCCTGACTTAACTGGTTATATTACCGAAGGTCAAATCGTGTTGGGACGTGAACTTAACTTCGCGGGTATTTATCCACCAGTGACCGTGTTACCAAGTCTTTCTCGTTTGATGAAAGACGGTATTGGTAAAGGTCGCACACGTGATGACCATCCACGTTGGGGCGCCCAACTCTACGCCGCTTATGCAAGAACACAAGACGTGCGCGCGTTAGCATCCGTTATCGGTGAAGAAGAGTTATCCGAAGTTGACCAAAAATACTTAAAGTTTGGACGCGCATTTGAACGTGAATTCGTCAACCAAGCCTTTACTGAAAATCGTACCATCGAGCGAACGTTGGAAATCGGTTGGAAACTTTTATCCATCTTGCCGAAGAAAGAATTAACTCGCGTCAACCTCGACGAAATCGAAAAGTATTATACAGGTACCGATGCCACAAATTAGCATTGCCCCCACTCGCACGAATCTGATTCGCCTTAAGAAAGATTTGCGTTTTGCAAAAGAGGGTTATGAAATCCTTGACCGCAAACGCGAAGCCCTGACAGGTGAGTTGGTTCGTGTTGCAAAAGAAGCCGATACACTTCAAAAAGAAGTATGGGCTTTACTTGAAACCGCATACGGCGCGATGGAAAAAGCACGTCTCGTGATGGGTTCTGACCATGTGGAGTGGGCGTCTCTTGCTGTAAACAAAACTGTCGATGTTCACCTCCGCTTGCGTGGCATCATGGGTGTTGCAATTCCGCAAATTGAAGCGCGTGGCGAACCACCAAAACTTTTATATAGCCCTGGTGATACAGCCGCCGTATTAGATGAAGCCAGCGCCGCATTTCGTGAAGTGCTGTTGCGCATTCCGCAACTTTCAATGCTCACTGCCGCAGTTTGGCGTTTAGCAAATGAATTAAAGAAAACCCAACGCCGTGTGAATGCGTTGCAACATATCTTCATTCCAAATTACAAGCATCAAATCGAGTTCATTGTTTCTTCACTCGAAGAGCGTGAACGCGAAGAAACCTTCCGCTTGAAATGGTTGAAGACCAAAATGACCAAACAGGCTGAAGCGGCATAGCTTCGTAAACCTATAAACAAAAAATGAGTTTTGACGATATACTTTTGTCAAAACTCATTTTGTTTAACTATGAAACTGAACACATCCCTTCAAAAAATATTTTCTGAAATCCCTGAGCACTTTACAAAAACTGATGTGCCAGATATTGCTATTTCTGGAATATCTATTGACAGCCGCGCCGTAAAGCCCGGTGATTTATTTGTAGCAATGCAAGGCGGCACGACAGATGGTCATGCTTACATCCAAAAAGCGATTGATAATGGAGCAGTGGCAATCCTTGGTGAAAAAGATTTGGATGGATTCAACGTCCCATACATTCGTTTTGAAAATACGCGTCATGCCCTGACGTGGATAGCGGCTTCGTTTTACAACCAGCCTGCTCATTCGCTGACAGTAATTGGCGTAACAGGCACAGACGGCAAAACGACAACAAGCAATATTATCTATAAAATCTTAATCGCGGCGGGAATCAAAGCAGGTATGATTTCAACAGTCAATGCTGTAATAGGGGATAAAGTATTAGATACAGGCTTTCACGTCACCACGCCGGATGCACATGATGTGCAAAAATATTTGGCGCAAATGGTAGAGGCGGGATTAACGCATGTTGTTTTAGAAACCACATCACATGGCTGGGCGCAACATCGTGTGGATGCTTGTGAATTTGACATTGCTGTCGTTACCAATATTACACACGAACACATGGATGAACATGGAAGTTACGAAAATTATCGTGCTGCAAAAGCCAGATTGTTTGAAAGCCTTACTTGGACGAAAGAAAAAAAGCAAGGTAATCCACGTTTAGCTGTGATTAATCGTGATGATGAAAAATCTTTTGACTTTTTGAATGAATTTATAAAAACCAATAAAATAAATTATGGATTGAACGAAAATGCAGATGTTCAAGCAAAGAATATTGAATCCACTCCGTCAGGTATTTCTTTCGATATTGACTTGCGCGTAGGCAAATTAGATGATGGAAAGAAAATTACAGTAAAAAGTAAACTTGTTGGTGCATACAATGTTTCAAATTGTTTAGCCGCATTTACGGCAACCGTGTATGGATTAGGAATCAAACCCGAAATTGTGGCGCAGGGAATTGCTTCACTTGATGGAATCCCAGGGCGGATGGAAGTGATTGACTTAGGTCAAAACTTTACGGCAATTGTGGATTTTGCACATACGCCGAATGCTTTGAAATCTGCAATCGAAACTGCGCGTGACCTCACCCCTAACCCCTCTCCTGCAAGGAGAGGGGAACGCGGTAAAGTGATTGCTATTTTTGGTTCGGCAGGTTTGCGTGATAAAGAAAAACGTAGAATGATGGCTGAGATTGGGGCGCAATTAGCTGATTATGTCATTCTGACTGCCGAAGACCCGCGCACTGAGTCGTTAAATCAAATATTGGTTGAAATGGAATCAGGCATCCCCGTAGAAAAAAGAAGCGAAGGAAAATTCTATTGGAAAATTCCAGACCGAGGCGAAGCCATCAAGTTTGCGATTCGTCTTGCAAAGGAAGGTGATATTGTTTTGTCATGCGGGAAGGGACATGAACAATCTATGTGTTTTGGTAAGACAGAATTTTTATGGGACGATAGAATTGCGATGCGTGCGGCATTGGCTGAGTTTTTGAATGTGGATGGAGTGAAGATGCAATATCTTCCGACGCAAGATAAAACAGAAGAGGAGTGGTTGAAATGATGGAAGTAAAACCGATTGTATTAACTGGCAAACATGTTAGGCTAGAGCCATTGAATGAATCACATGTAAAAGGTTTGGCTGAGATAGGAATTGGTCAAGACTTTTGGCGATTTATGGTGTATGGCGATATTAATTCAGAAGAAGATATGCGTGGTTGGGTTTTAGACTTGTTAAATCGCCAAAAAGCAGGCACTGATTTACCATTTGTTGCGATTCATTTAGCATCGGGCAGGGTAGCGGGTGCGACCCGTTACTTAAACATTATGTCGAAAGATAAAGGCTTGGAAGTTGGTGGTACGTGGTATGGTTTAGATTTTCAACGCACGCCAGTAAATACGGAATGTAAATATTTGTTATTCAGCCACGCTTTTGAGACGTTGAAATGTATTCGTCTGCAATTAAAAACGGATTCATTAAACACACGTTCACAAACTGCGATTGAACGAATCGGCGCGAAAAAAGAGGGGATACTGCGTAATCACATGATTCTGCCTGACGGCAGAATTCGGCACTCGGTGTTTTATTCAATTATTGATACAGAATGGGAAGATGTGAAGAAAAGGCTTGAAGAGATGATGAAGAAATATGAAGTAGATAAGTAGACAAGTACACAAGTACACAAGTACACATGAATATGTGTTTACTTGTTTACCTATCTGCATGTTTTAACTCTAACAAATCCCACAAATTTCCATACAAATCTTCAAACACAGCAACTGTGCCATAACTTTCTGTCTTCGGCTCGCGGATAAATTTGATTCCCTTAGAAATCATATCGTTATAGTCTCGCCAAAAATCATCCGTGTTGAGAAATAAAAATACCCGTCCGCCTGCTTGATTTCCAATAAACGGCTCTTGCTCAGGTTTGGATGCTCTTGCAAGTAACAAAGTCGTTCCAGTGGAATTTGGCGGAGCAACTACTACCCAACGTTTATCTTGCTCAGGTTGATAGGTGTCTTCGATTAATGTGAAGTGAAGTTTCTTCGTATAAAACTCTATGGCTTCATCATAGTCTCTGACGACAATGGCAACATGAACGATGGATTGTTTCATTTCTTTTGCAACTTTCTATAAACTAGTCTTAGATAAAAAATGAAAGACCCTAAACCTATTATTGACAATATCCCCAACCCAATTGTAAAAAATACTCCTAAATCATTATATCCACTAGATTTTGAAATATAAACAAACAATGGATTATCTCCATCGTGAAATGAAAATAAGTCAACAATGGTGGCATAACCAGAGACAATAAACAAAAGAAATCCACCTAATCCATAAAAGATAAATTCTCTCCAATCAGATTTTTTCATTATTTCTATAAACATCCCACAAAAGTATTGACCCTGCATTCGCAACATTCAGCGAATTGACTACACCTGAGACAGGAATACTAACAATATAATCACAAATGTTTTTTAGTGCAACACTCATTCCTTTGGCTTCGTTTCCAAGCACAATTGCGATTGGTTTTGCGAGTTTGTGATTTAAGAGAGATACATCGCCTGTTGAATCTGTACCAACAATGCTGAGTTTATTTAATTTTTTCTGATTAGAAACCCAAATTTCAAAATCTCGCATAGATTGAATTAAGACTATTTTTGAATGAAAAACACTCCCCAAACTTGAGCGGATTACTTTTGAGTCGTATATATCCACGCCATGACCAATGATAAAGATTGCATCCACTCCAAATGAATTTGCAGAGCGGATTAAGGAACCAAGATTGCCAAAGTCGCTGGGTCTATCGAATATTAGTAAGAAAGGTTGAGACGGCAAGTTTAATTCATCAAGAGTCAGCAACTCAATTTTTGCAGTGACCAGAATTTCAGAAGGTTCTTCTTTGTCACATAGAGATTTATATAAATCAAAAGACATTTCGATAACTTTCGCCTTTTGATTTTTGCGGATTAAGTCTTTCGACCATGAAGAAAGTCTATCCACATCAGCAGTGATGATTCTGGTAATTTCTAACTCTGCACTTACTGCTTGCTTAATAGATTCTATTCCCTCAATAAAAACTTCTTTTAATTGGTGACGTTTGGTACGGTTCAATTTTAACGCTTGAATAATTTGATATTCTGCGTTTTCAGTGCTAATTTTCAAAGTGGGCATTAAGGTATTCCAAGTCTTGCTTCAAGTTTATATATCCTTCTTTTGATTTGATGTACTCTTAAGAAAGCCTCTAAATAAAAAATAAATTGCCAATAAAGTAGGGACGATGGCTAGCCCTCCGCATACCAGCATAAACAGCAATGTATCGCCAAATGCAGACATTCCTGATGAGGCAGCGTTTGCGTCTTGGATAAATAAACTATTGATATATACTGCCGCAAATGCACCGATAACTGCAAATGTATATCCCAAAATTACAATCCCGATTTTGGCAAATTTATTCACTCTTTATCTCTTAACTGGATAAGTTAGCGGTGCAGTATTCATCGCAATTGGCATCGTGAAATAAAATGTAGTGCCTTTTCGATATTCACTCTCAAACCAAATTTTGCCGCCTTGTAGCTCAATTAAATTTTTAGTAATACTCAAACCCAACCCAGTTCCAGGTGCTTCACGAATCTTCTCATCTGCTGAGCGGAAGAATTTGCTAAACAATTTTTCTTGGTCTTCGGGTGTCATGCCCAAGCCATTGTCCTGTACTTTGATATTAATCATACTATTGGCTTGCCACGCCTCCACATGAATATTACCCTGTTCAGGCGTATATTTATTGGCATTGCTGATGAGATTCGTCAAAATTTGAGAGAGGCGGTTACGGTCGCAAAGGGCTTTGGGCAAACCTTGTGGAATATCCAAAGAAATAGTTTGATGCTTTTGTTCAATTTGAGTGCGCGTGAGATTAATCACTTCATCAATTACATCCCACACTGGCACAGAGCGTGGCTCAATGCGGATGTTCCCACTTTCAATGCGCGAAATATCTGTAAGGTCAGAAACGAGGGTTGCCATGCGATTAACATTATTACGAATCGTCGTCAAAAAGTTGGCTTGATTTTCATTCAACTCGCCCGTCGCACCCGAAAGCATCAAATCACTATAACCTTTGATAGATGTCATCGGAAGTTTTAACTCATGCGACACAACCGAAACAAATTCCGTTTTGGATTTATTCGCCTCAACCGCTTCATCTCTGGCTTCGGCGAGTTCTTGCGTGCGTTCTTCCACGCGATGTTCCAACTGTGTATAGGACTCGTTGAGATGCTCGGTCATGGTGTTGAAGTTTTCACTCAGCAGAGTAATCTCATCTTTGAATAACACATACGAGGTTGGTACTTGTTGCGTGAAGTTACCTTGACTGATATTCGTAGTTGCTTCGGTCAACTGCACCAGCGGACGGGTGAGCGTTACAAAGGCGGTAATCCAAAACCATAAAGCCGTCAGTGCAAATACGCCTGTCACCGTGAAAAGAATCGTTTGTATACTTCTGTTGAGATTAAACAACTGGTCAATGGGTTGCGCCACAATGACAGAGCCTTGTTCTACCTCCGAGACTCGTAAGGTGTGACCTAACATTCTGTATTCGGTATTATCAGCATACGTGACGTTTAACGCAGGGTCTTGCGCACTGACCAGCCAGCCGCTATTGATTAACGTCTCGTAGCCTGTGGCACTGTCAATTGTAGAGATAATAATGGCATTGTCTTTGACAATCGCTACATCTGTATTAATAATCTGACTGATATTCTGAATATAAGCCTCATCCATATAAAAAGCAGTCAACACAACACCCAACAAGCGATTTGTGCTTGGTTGATAAACAGGTGCAACGCCGATGATTTGTGAGCCTTGCGGAGCAATTGCCACATTACTGACCGCCCGTTTCTCTGTGAGGGCTTGCAAAATAAGTTCCTCGCGAATGCGCACCGCACTTTCACTGACTTGTAAACGGCGCGTGACGTTTGGACCACCATAAAAGGAGGCTTGGTCACCGGGCTTGAAATCGGCTGTGTATAAAGACAGTTCTTGTAAGCCAAGCTCACCTTTGATGGCGAGCAACGACTCAGCAGAGGAAGCCTGCTCGAACATGTCTGTTACTTCGGCTTGTTTCGCGAGCAATGCCGCGTTGTTACGCGCTAAGACTTCTGAATTCGCAATCAAGGCACCGACAGAATCGGCAATTTCACTTAAGCGGCGGTCAGCCTCTTCTTCAACACGCCCGCTGATGATTTGATTGGTAAGCGGAGAAAGCACCATCACCAATAACAAAATCGTCAACGCCAGCGGAAAGACCAACTTGGCTTGAATGTTTAAGTAGCGTTCTCTAAACAACTTTCTCAATGCCTCCATACATGCTTATCCATTTCTGCGCTTGTTGACTAACCAAAAACTTGCTGAAACGATACCGACAATGAAGATAGCAACCGCCACCAATATCCACGGCGACGTGAGGCGAAGTTGGGAGGGTGAAGGAGATGTCTGCGCGGGCAACACAACCATAAAGTCGGGATTAAGCGAGGCGGCAGGGATTTGATTCTCCACAGCGGGCAGGTCATTCTTCAAATAATACACGACCGCTTCAGTATCCTGTGGCGTAAGAGCAGAGTACGCATACCACGGCATCAAAATTAATCGCCTGCCATCTTTGCCAATGCCTGCTAACAAAGCGCGTTTCACTTCCTCCTCTGTCCATGTGCCAATGCCTGTTTCATCATGCGGGGTGATGTTGCCACCATACACAATGCCCCATGGACCTTCATACGGCTGACGACCTGCTAAATGTTTTTCCATGATGGGCGCACCTGTGGCGGGGTCAATGGGGGTGTGACAATCCATACAGCCCATAATGTGATTGACGAGATACGCGCCTCTTGCAGACTTGTCAGTTGGTTCTGGCGCGACAATATTTTGCTGAAATGGAAGCACAGGCAGACCCTCTGTGCTTACGGTTCTTTCTGGCACCTCGTTGCGGACGGGCGGAAGAGACTTCATGTATGCAATAATATCTTCTAAGTCTCCATCTGCCATGCCGTTATAGACGTGATAGGGCATCACGGGAAATAACACAGTGCCATCGGGTCGCACACCAGATTTGATAGCGAGTTTGATTTGCTCATCTGTCCACAAGCCAATGCCTGTCTCTTCATCCATTGTGATATTGCGCGTATAGACCACGCCTGCGGGACCTAATGGGAATGCCCGTCCGCCAGCCAATAATTTGCTGGTATCCATTGCCAATTGACCATCAAATGCAATAGTCTGCACTTGTTCAATCGTCATCGTTTGCGGGTTTTGATACTCGGCTTTGTCGGGTGTGTGGCAAGAGGTGCAACCGCTAATGGTGGCGAGATATTCCCCACGTGAGACGGGGTCATCACTTTGAAGCGGGTGAGAGGCTTGGGCAGGCTGGACAAGCCGCAAGACAGCCAGAGCCGCGAGGCACAAAGCAAGTTGAAATAATAAAAAATTCCTCATGGTGCTTCTCCTGATGTTACGGTAGGGGTGAGGCGTATGGGTGCGTCGCACTGTGTAGGTGTTGCAAACCTGCTGGCTCTTTACCGTGCGACGCACTCGATTTTAATCGGGCGAGATGACCTCGCCCCTACGGAATAATTTAATAAATTATACAACTCTGATTTGAAAATGAACTATGCAATTTTGATAACAAAAGTACTACCTCGTGTCGTTGCGAGGCGTTGGTCGAGTATGCCGAGCGCAAGCGAGGCATGTATCGAGACCACTGCCGAAGTAACCTCTCTATTTAGTAGGGGAT
>JAEURH010000249.1 GCA_016789365.1 Anaerolineales bacterium | reverse complement strand
CGGTTTAATCACATTGTTTGTTTTACGTCTCAGACCATCCGCTGGCGGAATCATTTTGAGCGGAATCACACTTCTGCTTTTTGTGGCGACGCTTGTCACAGTCGCAGCATCAGGTTCCACGTCAAGAAATGAAGCGGTGATTCCATCTACGCCGACGAATCAAACGCTTCTAACCATCACGCCAAGCCTGTCTCTGAATCCGACAGAGACTCTTCGCCCGACGCAAACGGCAACGCCCAGCACACCTAGCCCAGTTCCTGTCACTTTAGATGTGACCTTACCGCCAACCGAAACACCGACAATTACATTAACGATTCAACCTACACCAACTTACGGCAGAGTTTCTGCAAATGAAGGTGGTGGTGCAAACTTGCGCGAAGCCCCAGGTCCGGATGGTAAATATATTATGACGTTGCTCAACGGCACGATTGTTGAAACATATGGTGAATTTGAAATTGTAAGTAACATCACTTGGGTTAAAGTGTATGCAACATTAAATGGTCAAAAGATTGAAGGCTGGTTGTTAGAATCAGTTGTGGTGTATGCAACCCCCGCACCAAATTTTGATGTAACATCTACACCTACACCGTAATTAAAATTATGTTCCACTTGTTCAAAAGATTTAATGACCCCGTAGGGGTCAAATGATTATAGAACTTCGATGCTGACGTAAAACCCCGAAGGGGTGTTACAGATTTTGAATAATATGTCATCCCTTCGGGATTTGGTTTATAAAATATAATTTTCTATAATCATGCCATCCCTACGGGGT
>JAEURH010000248.1 GCA_016789365.1 Anaerolineales bacterium | reverse complement strand
GAAAAAGATGGTCGAAAACGGCTATCTGGTGCAGGAACGCTCCATCCACGACAAGCGATCGGTGCGCGTGAAGCTCTCCGAAAAAGGCCGCAAGCTGTCGGACGCCATCACCAAGCTATACAAAAAGCACGAAGAAAAACTCGGCGGCGCCGGTCTCACCAATGCCCGCTTCGACACCATGAGCGCCGTCCTGCGCGACCTCGAAACCTTCTGGGCGGAGCAAATGGGCTCCGGCGGCTTGAACGTTTCTTAAAATTATAAATCTTCCATCTTTGTACCCCCTGCGAAAGCAGGGGTCCATGTACCATCGGCAAAAATGGCGGTGACACCTCGTGCGCGAAAGTACCCTCACCCTCACCCTCTCCCAAAAGGAGAGGGGACAAATGACTTTTGCTATCGCAAAAGAAAATCATAAATTGAATTCATATCATGTTGGCGCAGCCAACTCTGTAATAACCTCTCCCTCTGGGAGAGGATTAGGGTGAGGGTACTTTGCTACTTTGGCTTGATGTACTGACCAACAACATCATGCCATTTTTTCTTCTCCGCCGCCGTTGCATGGCCATATGCGCCGAGCGACATTTCCATTTGCGCATCCTTATTGCCGTTTTCTGCAGCCTTACGCCACCATTCCAATCCAATTTTATCTTGTTCGTAGGAATGGCTGTTTGCGAAATAGAAACGCCCGATTTCGTATTGCGCCGCTGCGTCGCCGTCTTGTGCTTTTTTCTCGAATTCTTTTTCAATCGCGCCTAACTCGATTTTCGGGACTTCGATACATACACAGCC
>JAEURH010000247.1:469-791 GCA_016789365.1 Anaerolineales bacterium | reverse complement strand
GATGGTTGGTGGTTATGGGCTGTTTTACTTTTCTGGCTCGGACGCGTCAATGCACAACCTTTAGACCAAATCACCACGCTCGACCCTACCCGACGCCTGATAGCCTTCGCCATGATATTTATCTTCGTTTTAGTTTTTACTCCCGTTCCGTTTATGTTATTGATACCGTAAAATAAGAACGTCCCGCAGGTTTGATAAATCGTCTTGATTTTTCAATTCCAACCTGCGGGACGGTTTAGGTCTATGAAAAAAATAATCTCACTTCTTTTTATCACGTCTCTTCTATTATCCGCTTGTGGCGCGGAGACGATAACGACTGCCA
>JAEURH010000247.1:0-459 GCA_016789365.1 Anaerolineales bacterium | reverse complement strand
AAAAACTTCTACGCCAGAATCAAGCCTGACAACGCCGAGCAGGCTTGAGGTCAATGAAGAAGCGTTGAAAGGATTACAAATCAACGTTTGGATGCCGTGGTATGGAATCGAATCGAGTTTGTTTCTAACATTCGTCAATGATTTTAATTCAACCAATCCATGGGGCATTAACGTAGCGGCACAAAGCCAAGTTAATTTTTCAAATTTATATGAAACCGTGACGGCTTCTTTACCGACCGCCAATCAACCGGATATGGTGATTGCTTTGCCCGAACATGCACAAGCCTGGTTTGCAGATGGCGAAGTGACCGATTTAAATGATTATGTGCAAGACCCTGTTTATGGTTTAGATGCAAGCGACATCGCCGATGCATTTTGGAATCAAGATATGACAACAGATGAAGCGCGTGTTGGTATCCCTGCCCAACGCACAGCTCAAATTTTATTATGGAATCAAAC
>JAEURH010000246.1 GCA_016789365.1 Anaerolineales bacterium | reverse complement strand
CTGACCTTCGAGCACGATCCCAGCCTGGAGGAAATCGAGCGGCACTATCTGGAAAAAATGCTCGAAAAGCATTCGGGGCACCGGGCCATCGTCGCCAAGGTGCTGGGCGTCAGCGAGCGGAACCTCTATCGCCTGATCCGCAAGTACGGATTGGTCAAACCTTAAGGACGCAATACAACTATCGACGCACAGATCACCGCCACAAGTGGTCTTGGGATTTTCGCGGAATGTTCCCGGCCGATTCTGGGGGTGCGGCAAACTCGGAATGTCCACCTCTCAAGGCCCATTTTTCCATTGAAGCATAGAGCCTTACATCCGATAGCCCAAGAAAAATGTCCGCCAAAATGTCCGCCTCCCCGTCAAAGCGGCAGGGGATAAAAACCCTCACCCCCAACCCCTCTCCCATAGGGAGAGGGGTGTTTCCGCACAGGCTCTCAAACCGCGTCTTTCATCCCGATTTCCGCCAGATAGCGCGGATACAGCGCGTAGGCCGGCTTCAGGATCGGCAACAGCTTCAGCGTCTTGGGCACATTGCCCTTGGCGATCACCTGCCGGCGGGTCAGCGCCGACACCAGATTGACCCGGCCGTGCCAGAACGCATGGGCGAAATCGGCGCTCATGCTCATCGTCACTTCCGGCTGGCCGCCGAATTCCGCGCCCCGGTAAATCCACACCTCGTCGCCCCGCGCGTCGATGGTGATCACCGCCGCCGGATTTTCGTATGCGAACTGGACGCACAGCCGCGACGCCCGCAACGGCCCGCCGATTTGCGGATCGGACTTCAACCGCTC
>JAEURH010000245.1 GCA_016789365.1 Anaerolineales bacterium | reverse complement strand
CAAGCGCACGCGCCATTAGATAAATTAAGCCAATCAACACAGCGAGCAAAACCAAACCTGCAACCATAATTGGAATCACGATCCAAATCGTGGAAATTGCCGCCCAACGCCCCAC
Organism: Anaerolineales bacterium; assembly: GCA_016789365.1. Lineage (GTDB taxonomy): Bacteria > Chloroflexota > Anaerolineae > Anaerolineales > Villigracilaceae > Villigracilis. Next base: position 681 of record JAEURH010000245.1, on the reverse strand, counting down.
GTCACCGCCTTGATTGAAGGTAGCAATGCTCACCCATGTAATGAATCCAATAAATACCAGTGTACTAATGACTACAGGCAGGATAATCCGTGTCATGCGCTGTTTGCGATGTTGTAGATAAGAGTAATGTTCCGCTCGCGGAAGTTTTGCTTTCATAGATGTATTGTAGCATGAAATTAAGCATGTCATTGCGAGGAGTAACGCAGTGACGACGAAGCAATCTTATGCTTGTATATGTGATTGCTTCGCCGCAACAAACGCGGCTCGCAATGACATAATTCAAAAGAGACAATCACCTTTGAGGTGACTGTCTCTTTTGAATTTATTTCTGCAATTTTGAACGACAAAGATTTATAAATTCTTTCCATTCTTGGTTTGAGGCAAATGCACGTTTTGGAATAATAATTGCTCCCATTTGGGATACAAAAAGGAAGCAGAAACTACCTAATACAACAACTCGTTGAACTATTTTCCAATAAATTTCAGAACGTCCATATTCAGAAGAAGATATGAACATATTATCATTAAAAGTCATAGATTGTTCTGAAACAATTGTTTTATTTTTTGCTGAAAATGCAGAAAATGCTGTTAAGATTAAAAATAGAATAAACATAATTAAAATTTGGATAAATAAGAAAACCAAGAAAACAAATATGCTTATAAGTATATCTCCATCATAAG
>JAEURH010000244.1 GCA_016789365.1 Anaerolineales bacterium | reverse complement strand
GGTAAGGATGTAACTGGCTATAAAGTCGGTGACCAAGTTTATGGATATACAGGTCTTAAGATGGGAACCTATGCTGAATATATCTGCTTGGCTGAAGGTTCTTCAATCTTTGCCGGAGTGTTTACGAAAAAACCGATCAACTTGAGTTATGACGAAGCGGCTGCCGTTCCATTTGGCGGACTTGAAGGCCTGCACTCAATGAAAACAGCAAATATTCAACCGGGTCAAAAAGTGTTGATTGTAGGTGCAGGTGGGAGCATTGGTACGTATTCAATCCAATTTGCGAAATTATACGGCGCGGAAGTGACCGGCGTTGACCACACAGTTAAACAGGAAATGATGCGCTCGATTGGTGCTGACCATGTGATTGATTACACCAAAGAAGATTACACAAAAAATGGACAGAAATATGATGTCATCATGGATACGATTGGCAAGAGCCCATTTCGAGGTAGTGTCAGGTCACTGACTGAAAATGGACTGTATTTCAATGCCAACCCCAAACTGTTTGACAAAATTTGGCTGAACTTGTTTTCAAATAGTAGTAGCAAGAAAATACTCAAATGGTCTGGGGATTATACAAGTAAGAATCTACTGATACTTAAAGAATTAATTGAAGATGGGAAAATTAAACCAGTGATTGATAGAAGCTATCCACTGGAGCAGATTGTCGAAGCGCATAGATATGTTGATACCGGGCTGAAAAAGGGGAATGTAGTTGTTACTATGAAATAGGAGTATTTCAAACCTCTGTTAGTTCGTTTGCCTTAAATCCGCAATCACAGGCAGAGAAAAC
>JAEURH010000243.1 GCA_016789365.1 Anaerolineales bacterium | reverse complement strand
AACAAGTGTAAGAACATTGGAAACAGTTGGGCAACAGACCGTAGACGATAGACCGCAGACCGTCCACCGTCCATCGTCCACCGTCTTACCATTTATCGGACCAACATCAATTTACATTCTGCCCGGCTATCAATTCAAAGTAGTAGATGCCATGATTACTAACTTTCACTTACCAAAATCCACATTGATTATGCTCGTCAGCGCTTTTGCAGGCAGAGAAAAGATTTTAGAGACTTACGAAACTGCTATCAAAGAAGGCTATCGCTTTTATTCCTTTGGGGATGCGATGTTAATTCTTTAATGTCATTGCGAGGAACGAAGTGACGAAGCAATCTCAACTTGATGTAATAAACAATCAAATCATCTCATGCCGTAAATGCCCTCGCCTTGTTGAATGGCGTGAGGAAGTTGCACGAGTCAAACGCAAGGCTTATCTCAATGAAGAATATTGGGGAAAGCCCGTGCCGGGCTTTGGAGATGGAAACGCAAAAGTTTTGGTGGTGGGATTGGCTCCCGGCGCACATGGGTCAAATAGAACGGGCAGACAATTTACAGGAGATGCTTCGGGCGGATTTTTATTTCCAGCATTGTATAAGGCTGGGTTTGCGAACCAAGCTGAGGCTGAGTCCAGAAGCGATGAACTTCGTCTAAAAAATATGTATATCACGGCGTCAGGTCGCTGTGCGCCACCAGATAATAAACCCACGCTTGATGAATTAAATAATTGCCAGCCATATTTGGAAAAAGAATTAAAAATCATTAATCCAAAAGTGATAGTATGTTTAGGTCGAATTGCATTTGAAC
>JAEURH010000242.1 GCA_016789365.1 Anaerolineales bacterium | reverse complement strand
CGCTTACGCCATTATTGCTGGCAGTGACATTATTGACTGTAATTGCACCTTTACTGCTCAAGTTGAGCCCGCTAAACCAATTGCCACTAAAGCTATTCGTACCGGTCAATGTGATTGCTTTTGGTGTTGCGGCAAGTGAGTTATCAATCAACGCGCCTAAATTGTTATCTGAGTTACTAGCATTTATATTATTTAGTGTGATAATACCAAAAGAGTAAATAGACAAATTTGTGTTGCTATTTCCTGTAAAAGTGTTGGTACCTGTTAAAGTAATTCCAGCCGTAGATGAACCAAAATTATTTTGAAGTTGAGCACCATTATCATTTAGACTATCCTTAGCGGTAAGTGAATTTGCTTTAATAGCACCTAAACTGTAAATACTTACACCGATACCATAATTCCCATTAAAAGTATTCACACCGTTTAATGTGACGTTGGCAGGTGTGGTTGTCGAAGTCATGTTGTCAATATTAAGACCATATCCACCTGTATTTACAATCCCATTGAAATTGGCGGTGATGTTGTTCAAGGTCACTACACCGTGGGTTTGAATAACAAACCCATTGCCTTTGTTGCTATTGATGAAATTGGTACCGCCAATGTTGACCGCCATCGGCTTAGCAGGCGTGCTGGTTGTATTATTGATATATATGCCGTCATCATTTAAATTGGCATTAATGTTGTTCAAGGTCACAATTCCATCAGATAGAATGTGTAGCCCACGGCTATTGTTACTAATGAACTGATTAACACCTGTCAGCGTGACTGCTTTAAATGCCGTACTGGCAGTATTATCAAGATAGGTACCA
>JAEURH010000241.1 GCA_016789365.1 Anaerolineales bacterium | reverse complement strand
TCACTCGTTGAGGGTGCAATTGTCCGCTTATATTCAGGTGATGGTACAACTGAAATCAATGTCGGACCAGATGGAATTTTAGGCACTGCAGATGATGCTTCCGGCGGTGTGACAACTGGACCAGCGGGCACTTATCTATTCAGTGGTTTGCCACAGGGTGATTATATTGTCCGCGTTACACCGCCTGCCGGATACACAAGTACAGTTGATACAGCCAACCCTGGCGACACAACAAACCCGAACAATAATATTGATAATAATGATAACGGTGTTGGTACGGCTGGAGGAACTGTTTCCAGCAATGTAGTCACACTCACACCCGGTAGTGCTGGCGCGGCGTCTAACAATACGGTCTCAAATGCGACTGGTACAACTTCAAACCCAACTGTAGATTTTGGCTTCTTACCACTTTATAGTTTGGGCAACCGCGTTTGGTTTGATACAGATAACAGCAGTACCATCAACGGCTCTGAAGTCGGCGTGAATGGTGTCACTGTTCAGTTGTACGCCGCAGATGCCGGGGGTAATCCAACTGGTGGAGTGCTTGAATCTCAGGTAACAAGCCAAGGCGGATATTACCGCTTTGATGATTTACCAGCTGGAAACTATGTTGTAGTTATCCCTTCGACTCAATTCGCTTCTGGCGCACCTTTAGCTGGCTACTTCAGTAGCGGCACTACCTTAAGTGGAGCAGGAGTCATCGGTGAAACCACAGCGCCAGACCCAGATAATGATATAGACAGTGACGACAACGGCACAATGCAAACAGCAGGAGCGTTTACAGGCTCAGTGATTAGCCAAGCAGTGACG
>JAEURH010000240.1 GCA_016789365.1 Anaerolineales bacterium | reverse complement strand
AAACGGCTGTGATAGATGAAACAACAATTGCAATGCCAATGTAGGTGACTGGAATGTAGGAGGCATCCCAATATTCCAAAAACAAGGGCATGGAAATGGTCTGCGCGAAAAGCATTGCCGCGCCCATGAAGAAATATTGTGCCAACATGAGATACACATTGCGGCGTTCATCAGGGCGGATGTTGAGGATTGAATCAAGGCGGGAGAGCATTTAGATGATTTTATCATTTAACTTTTTAGCCACAGAGATCACAGAGAAAGATGAGGTTGTTTGAGGTGATAAAATGAAATATGATGTCTTTGCGAGGAGGGTGCTCTTCCCGACGAAGCAATCCCCATATTATTTTGAGTAATATATATTTACAGGAGATTGCTTCGCCACAAAGAACAAGAGCGCGGCTCGCAACGACATAAAATTTATGATTCTCTTTTCAATTATTATTTCTATTTTTCTAAGTACAGCCTCTTTTGCTTGGGGATATTTTCAAGCAGGTTTTGAAAATATAGCAAAATATATTATTGTCTTTGGGATTTTATGGTTGATTTCTCGCTGGCGAAAGTGGAGATGGTTTTCATCACTCGCACTATTTATTTCATTATTTTTATCTATCTTTGGCTTATGGTTTGACCTTCCCCTCGTGTGGATGTTCAGCGGAGCAATTTTTGCATTGATTGCTTGGGATTTGAATCAATTTCAAGAGAAATTAAGTTTGTTACCTGATAGAGAAGATAAAAAGGGGATGACAAGAAGGCGTTTGATACGAATCAGTATTCTTGCCTTAGTAGGTTTGACAATTGCTTTTGCAATAGAATACCT
>JAEURH010000023.1 GCA_016789365.1 Anaerolineales bacterium | reverse complement strand
TTGCTTCGCCTTCGGCTCGCAATGACATAATAATAGGAAAGGTATTATGACTCCCACTTCACATAACATCGGTTTTATCTCCACTCGATTCGCAGGCACAGATGGTGTTTCACTCGAAACAGAAAAATGGGCAACCGTGCTAGAGCGCATGGGTCACAAATGTTTTTATTTTGCAGGCGAATGTGACCGCGACCCGAACATCTCGCACGTCGTGGAAGAAGCGTTTTATCGTCACCCCGAAATTGATAAATTAAATCAAATGGCATATTCAGGCAGTTGGACGGTGACACAAGAAGCGCGACAAGCGCACCCAGAAATCGCCGCATTGCACAAAGATTTTTTTTCAATCTACATTCGTCCCCCACAAATGACGCGTCGCGTGACTGAAATCAAAGAACATCTTAAAGAAGAGTTATATAAATTTGCACATAAGTTTGATTTAGAAATTCTCATCATTGAAAATGCTGTCACCATTCCGTTAAATTTACCGTTGGGTTTAGCCATTACAGAATTTATTGCCGAAACAGGTTTTCCAACCATCGCGCATCATCACGATTTTCATTGGGAGCGTCAACGTTTTCAAGTCAATTGCGTCACCGATTATCTCGCAACTGCATTCCCACCAAATTTGCCATCCATTCGGCATGTGGTCATTAATTCGATTCAAGCGCAGGAAATTGCTTCACGACATGGACTCTCTGCACGCGTGATTCCCAATGTGATGGATTTTGACTCACCCCCGCCCGCTTCAGATTCTTATACGCAAACTGTTCGCTCCGACTTCGGCATTGGTTCTGGCGAATACTTTTTTCTACAACCCACGCGTGTGATTCAACGCAAAGGCATTGAACATGCTGTAGAACTTGTGAAGCGACTCGAACTCCCTGCAAAATTAATTATCTCGCACGCCGCTGGTGACGAAGGCAATGATTATGAACAACGTGTACGCGAATATGCTCATCTATTAAATGTGATTGTGCGTTTTGAAGCCGACCAAGTACAAGAACAACGTGGCACTACCAAAGATGGCAAAAAGATTTACACATTGGGTGATGTCTATCCACATGCAGATTTAGTGACATACCCTTCCAGCATTGAAGGTTTTGGTAACGCCTTTTTAGAAGCAGTATATTATCATCGTTTAATTTTGGTTAATAATTATTCGATTTACGAAGTAGACATTAAACCCAAAGGCTTTCACACGGTTTGGTTTGATGGTTTCATTAGTACAAGTACACTTACAGCAGTAAGATATGCACTGAAAAACCCAGACCAAATGCAAGAATGGGCTGAGATGAATTATCAACTTGCTAAGCGATATTTTTCTTATTCTGTGCTTCAAATTCGTTTGCAATCATTAATAGAGCATTGTTTGGGATACCAAGTGTAAAAAAATTCTTGCTCATAGGCGGTCTGTGACCGCCGTGTATCGCAATACATTTCGAGGGTCACAGACCCTCGAAGAGCAAAGAAACAAAAAGGATTTGAATGAAAATTTCGATTTTGCATTATTCCGTTCCGCCCATTGTCGGCGGTGTAGAAAGTGTGATTGCACATCATGCCCGCTTAATGTCGGCAGATGGGCATGATGTTAATTTAATCGCCGCACGTGGTGAAGCATTAGATGAAAAGATTACAATAACAAAAATCCCTTTGGCTGATTCACGCCATGAACGTGTCAGTCAAGTCAAAGCGCAATTGGATAAAGGTGAAGCGACAAAAGAGTTTGAATCATTGCGCGATGAATTAATGAATGAATTACAAAAAGCATTAAAAGATACAGATGTTTTAATCGCTCATAACGTTTGTTCACTCAACAAAAATCTGGCGTTAACAGCCGCGTTGTATAAATTACACATTGAGAAAAAATTGCCAAAATTGATTCTCTGGCATCACGATTTAGCATGGACAACGCCACGCTATTTACCCGAACTTCATAATGGCTATCCCTGGGATTTGTTACGCACCGATTGGAAGAATACAACGCATGTTGTGGTTTCAGAATTAAGAAGAAAAGAACTGGCAGATTTAATGAAATTAAATTTGCAATCTATTCATGTTATTCCAAACGGCGTGGATGCTTCGCGCTTTTATAAACTTGAATCGCAAACACAAACAATAATTCAAAAAATGAAACTATTAGATTCTGCACCGATTTTGTTATTGCCAGTGCGCGTTACGCCGCGAAAAAATATTGAATTGGCATTGCGGACATTATTTGAATTAAAGAAAGAATATCCGCAAGCGACATTGGTCGTGACGGGTCCTTTGGGTCCGCATAACGGCGATAACATCAAATATTTTGAACTGCTGAAAAATTTAAGAAAAGAATTGAATTTAGAAAATTCCGCTCATTTTCTCGCCGAACTTGTTGACGGATTTTTACCTGATGAAATGATTGCCGATTTTTATCGTGTTGCCGATGCGTTATTATTCCCCAGCCGTGAAGAAGGCTTTGGCATTCCATTAATCGAAGCGGCATTTAGTCACATCCCAGCCTTTTGTGCAGATATTCCTCCACTGCGTGAATTAGGTTTAGATGATGTCACTTATTTTTCAGCAGATGAAAAACCAAATGTTGTTGCGAACTTAATTGCAAATTATTTCAAAACTTCATCTGCCACTCAGTTATCAATGCGGGTACGTTTGAATTTTCGTTGGGAAGCGATTTATCGTCAACATATCGTGCCAATTTTGTAATTAACGGGGTGCATCGCGCTTTTTATGGTAAGTTTATCTTAAGAGACTGTTTAATAAGTCAAAATTCACCAGAGATAAACGGAGATAAACGAAGATTTTTGAAAAAAAACTCAGAAAATAAAACATAAAACTCTGTTCATCTTTGTTCATCTCTGGTTAAAAATAGTTTTCAAAAAATCTCTAAAGGTTAAAAGCGCGACGCACTCTCAAAAGGATATGCAATGCAGAAACATTCAGAATTTTCACCCATCCACACTATTTTTATTCCTTTAATCCATGATGGACCTGGCGAAAGCATGATAGAAGCCGCCCGTCATTTTGATGCTGATATTGTTTTAGTAGGGATTGTGGTTGTGCCAGAAGGTCAATCATTAAGTGTAGGTGCAATTTCAGCGCGTGCTTTACGAAAGAAATTGCGTGAATATGGCAGAGACAAACAAATCATCAGCAAAACACAAGTGATTGTGTCTCATCATCCATGGCATGAACTTTCGGTGATGTTGCAACATGAACAGCCTGATTTATTATTTTTAGAATGGGAAACTCACATCAACGCTTTAAGAGTTACACCACATGATGTTTTATCCAACCCGCCATGTGATGTAGCGTTGGTGCGTGGCAAAATACCAAATAAACCAAAACAAATTCTTGTGCCTGCTAGGGGTGGTCCACATGCAGAATTGGCATTGAAGGTTGGCTTGGGGTTAAGCCCAAAAGGAGTCACTGCTTTGCACATTCGTAAAACAGATGACCCGATGGCTGGCACCGATGCTCCCTTTATTGGGCTAGAGCGGGTGTTAAGACAAATGCCTGAGGTGCAGAAACAGTTTGAAGTCACAGATGAAGCGGCTGAGTCTATTATCAAAAAATCAAAGCACAATGACATCATCGTGTTGGGTACAACCGCGCAGTCATTTTCAAGTTCGGCTTCGTTGGGTTATGTAGCAGATAGAGTTTTGCGTGAAGCACCTAGTACGGTAATTGCTGTTAAGAAAGCGTCTGGCATTCAAACGGAATATGATGAAAGCGCGGGCGTGGAAGCCATTACGATTTTGGTAGATAAATGGTTTGGCGAAAATACATTTGAGGCTGATGAGTTTAAGAATTTGAAAGATTTGGTTGAATTAAAGAAACAACAAAAATTAACGATTAGTTTGGCTTTGCCTGCTTTGAATGAAGAAGAAACAGTTGGCAAAGTGATTCGCATGATGAAAAAAGAGTTGATGCAAAAATTCCCGTTGCTTGATGAAATTGTTTTGATTGACTCAAACTCAAAAGACCGCACGCGCGAGATTGCAAAAAAAGAAGGCGTGCCTGTTTATATTCATCAACAAATTTTAGAACGCCTCAAACCTAGACGTGGAAAAGGAGAGGCGTTGTGGAAAAGTTTGCTTGTAACAAAAGGCGACATTATCGTGTGGATTGATACCGATATTGTCAATATTCATCCACGTTTTGTGTATGGGATTATTGGACCGTTGTTATTAAATCCGCAAGTGCAATTGGTGAAAGGCTTTTATCGCCGACCTTTGCGCGTGGGCGAAAAATTACAAGCAGGCGGCGGCGGACGTGTGACTGAATTAACCGCGCGACCTTTGTTGAATCTTTTTTATCCAGAACTTTCAGGCGTGGTGCAACCGCTTTCTGGTGAATATGGTGGCAGACGCACTGCATTAGAAAAAATTCCTTTCTTTTCAGGCTATGGCGTGGAAACAGGTTTATTGATTGATATTTATGAAGAATTTGGGATTCATGGAATTGCCCAAGTAGATTTGTTGGAAAGAATCCATCACAATCAGCATTTAGAAGCGTTGAGCAAAATGTCTTTTGCGATTATTCAAGCCGTACTTCGTAAACAAGAAAAACGCTTCGGGCGTGCGGCAGTAGAAGAAGTAAATAAATCTATGAAGTTGATTCGATATACTTCCAGCGAAGGGTATTCTTTGAGTGTAGAAGAGATTGCCGAGCGTGAACGCCCGCCCATGATTGAATTGCCAGAATACCATGAAAAGTTTAAGCGCGGTTGATATTTCGCGTTATACTTTATTGAGAATATCGTCCCGAAGGTTTACGAATTCAACTCAGATTTCACACAACCTTCGGGACGTTGCGTGTAAACTCGTGAAACTTTTGAGAGGTTGTATGAACATAACCGCTTGCATGGAAAAAAACGTCGTTTCGGTGCATGAAAGCGTCAGCATTAAGGATGCCGCTAAAATTTTTGTCAAAAAACATATTGGCTTATTGCCAGTGGTAGATGATGAGAAAAAGCCAATTGGCATCGTCAGCATAGGCGATTTGCTCGCGCTTGAACTGCCGGGCTTTGTCAGCTTTTTGTCAGATGTAGATTTCGTCCACGATTTTGGAGCAGTAGAAAATACCCGCCCGCCACTCAAAGTATTGAACAAATCTGTAAAAACAATTATGAAGCCTGCTTTCACCATCGAAACAGATTGCGGGCTTTTATTGGCGTATGCCCTTATGTTGCAACATAACTTGCAATACTTGCCTGTGGTTTCAAAAACAAAAAAATTAGTCGGCATTGTATCGCGGGTAGATGTAGGCGCGAAAATTTTATCCACATGGCAAAAGGCAAAAAAATAATCTATGATTTCTACTATCGTTTCCAGTGTTCTTTTTTTGGGGTGTTTGGCTTTAATTTTGTCTGAAAAAATACATCGTACCATCACTGCCATTGCAGGCGCGGCATTGATGGTTTTTATTGGGAAAATACTTGGCTTTTATTCCGAGAGTGGCGCGCTCGAAGCCATTGACTTTAATACGTTAGGTCTCTTATTTGGCATGATGATTTTGATTGCCATGTTAGAGCCGACCGGCTTCTTTCAATATTTGGCAGTGCAAGCGGCGCGCGCCTCCAAAGGAAGCCCAGTGCGCTTATTTGTTTTACTTGGCACAATTACAACGGTTCTGTCTATGTTTATAGATAATGTGACCACAGTCGTTTTGATTGCACCTGTCACCATTTTAATTAGTCAAATCATCGGTATTAGTGCCATGCCATTTCTTGTAGCAGAGGCATTGCTCTCTAATACAGGCGGCGTTGCCACACTCATCGGCGACCCGCCAAATGTTTTAATCGGCTCGGCGGCAAATTTATCGTTCAATGACTTTTTAATTTATTCTTTTCCCATCGTTATTTTCGTTTGGGCGGGTGCGTTAATTTTATTGCGTTATCTCTTTCGTAAAGAGTTATCAAAAAAGCCCAAAAGCATCAAAGCCATTATGCGTTTGAATCCATCCGAATCATTAAATCAACCCAAAGATGCGCGTCGTATCTTAATTGTGTTAGGTGGAGCAATTTTCTTTTTTTTCATTCATCACACTTTGCACATCAGCCCGGCAGTGGTGGCGCTCAGCGCGGCGGCAATTGCTCTCGTTTGGGTACAGCCCGATGTGCATGAAATGTTTAAGCGCATTGAGTGGAGCGTTTTGGTTTTCTTTGCAGGGTTGTTTGTGATGGTCGGTGGGTTAGAACATGCTGGCGTGATGGATTTGATTGTGAGCGTGTTCGTGCAATTTTCTGATATAGACCCGCTTCTTTTTGGCGTCGGCATGATTTGGGTAGTGGCGGCTTTATCTGCTATTGTAGATAATGTGCCAATTACGATTGCCTTAATCCCCGTTATTAAAGGTTTGGGCGAAAACGGCTTAGATATTTCTCCTCTGTGGTGGGCATTGGCATTCGGCGCAGGCTTCGGCGGAAACGGTACTATCATCGGTGCTTCTGCAAATATCATTGTGGCTACGCTTTCAGAGAAAACATCCACACCGATTACATCTAAAATTTGGAATCGGCGCGGTTTGCCTGTTATGTTATTGACTTGTTTAATTTCCAGCATTTTGTATGCAATTTTTTTCCGTTGGATGTAAAATCATTAGAATATCGAAGTAAGAAAAAGGAATTGGGTGCAGAACCAAGTTTCAAGTCAGGTTGAAGCGGTTTTGTATCCAAAGGAGAAGTATTATGGAAAATCCATCTTATCTGTTGTTGATGGCAGTGATTCAAGACCAAGACATTGAACCTGCAACCAAAGCCTTGCAATCAACAGGTGCATCGTTAACGTATTTGGCGAGCGCAGGCGGTTTTTTGGGTAGGCGCAATGCCACGTTGTTAATTGGCTTGCCAACAAATAAAAAAGATGAAGCCTTAAAAGCATTGCATGAGGCTTGCCGCCAACGCATTGAATACATGACATTACCTTTAGAAGGTTCTGCTATGCCTATGCCTGCGCCTGTGCCTGTGACGGTAGGCGGTGCAACTGTGTTTGCTTTGCCTGTGGAACGGTTTGAACAAATATAAAAAGTCTTATAGGTCTAACAGGTCTGATAAGTCTATTGGAGATGAGAAAATGAAAATGATAATTGTGATTATTAAAGATAACGATGCCGATACGTTGACTCAAGCCTTTACCGCTTCAAACTTTCGGGTGACTCGGGTTGCTTCTACCGGCGGATTTCTACGCTCCGGCAATGTGACTATGTTGTTGGGCGTGGATGATAATCAAGTGGATTCTGCTATTCAAGTTGTGAGAGATTCACTTCCACCAAAAGGCGATGCAAAACGCGCCACGTTATTTGTAGTGCCAGTCAATCATTTTGAGCAGGTATAACTGTAAGGACGAGGCAAGCCTCGCCCTTATTTGTTTAACAACCATTCAGCAAAAAATTTAATCACTCTATTTTCATATCTTTGTGGATTGTAAGCATACGTTCCTAAATGCGGAACACCATCTTCTACCCAAATTTGTTTTGGTTCATTCGCAGAATCATATAAACGGTATGGGGAATTCATCAGAATCGCGCCACCGAACCAACCATCAATGATAAGCACCGCTCGCGGACTAATTTGAGCAATCACATTTTCTACATTTACATCTTCAATTTGTGCGTTTGTTTTATATTCCCATAAAAATAAAACAAATGGTTGTGCAAATTCTACGGGCATGTTTAATCTCAGCACAGATTCTAATGAAGGGTACGCACTATCAGCGACTACGGCTTTGATTTCATTTCTTTTGGATGCAGTTAATAAAACAGTGGATGCGCCCATCGAACCACCCCATGCACCAATAGTTTCAACGCCTTCTTGCGCCAAAGCAAAATCTAACGCCGCTTCAACATCTAACTGTTCATAATAGCCAAGCGTAGAAATTTCGCCTTCGCTTTCGCCATGTGCGCGGAAGTCCCATGCTAAAACACCGTAGCCATTTTCAGCAAACATCACATACAAACTTTCAATACGATTATCGTTATAGCCATGTGCCAATAAAATCACCGCGCCATTTTTGGGCGGCGTGTACCAAGCCGAAAGTTTGATTCCATCTTTTGTAATTAATGTCACATCTTGATATTCGATATTATTTTCTTTAAGAAAATTTCCAGTGGGAATTGCTCGTGCAGGGTGAAGGATTACTTGAGTCCATACATTAATAAGATAAATAGATAAAAATATAATCGCCAACGCTATGCTAAGCATAATGGCTGAAAAAATATTGAAAACGTAACGAAAGTTAATTTTTTGATTCATTAATTTTAGTCTTCGTCATTGCGAGGGCGTTTGTTGCCCGAAGCAATCTCAACGATAATCCTAGAGATTGCTTCACCGCGAGGATCAAGAGCGCGGCTCGCAATGACGACGCATACTTATCCCAACACAAAGTTATCAATCAAACGAGTTTTGCCGATAAACACAGCCATTGAAAGCAAAGCCTTGTTCTCAATTAAATTTAATTCTTCTAACGAATCGTAATCAGCACATGAAACATATTGCACATTTGCCAACGGTTCGCTCCCCAAAACTTCTTTCATCTTATTTCGCAACACATCTGCATCACGTTCACCAGCATCAAATAATTTTTTTGCTTCACTCAATGAACGAAACAAAACAGTCGCGGCTTTGCGTTCTTCGTCATTCAAATATTTATTGCGGCTAGACATTGCCAAACCATCATCCTCGCGCAAGGTGGGGCAAACTACAATTTCAATCGGAAAATTCAAATCCAACGTCATGCGCCGAATCACCGCCACTTGTTGCGCATCTTTTTGCCCGAAATAGGCTTTGTGCGGTTGCGTGGCGTTGAATATTTTGGATACGATTGTTGTCACCCCTTTGAAGTGACCTGGTCTCATCGCCCCTTCCAGCGGATTTGTTAACGCTTCGACATTAACCCAAGTCTGGTAGCCGCTAGGATACATTATCTCGGCTGATGGATTCCAGACCACGTCTACCCCTAAAGGTTTGAGCAGTTCTAAGTCTCTTTCTAGGTCACGTGGATATTTGGAGAGGTCTTCGTTTGCTCCAAACTGCGTGGGGTTGACAAAGATAGTCACAATCACATGGTCGTTCTCTGCTTTTGCTCTTGAAACAAGAGAGAGATGGCCTGGGTGTAGATATCCCATTGTTGGAACAAGACCAACTTTCCCGTCAAGAGAGAGGCGTTTTGTTCTTAGGTCAAGAAGGGAAGAGAGGATGTTCATTTGTCTATACAATATCCTTTTTGAGGGCTTGACAGGCTAGAATTTTTGTTCTACACTCTTGTTACACTTAATCAAAAGGAGATAAAAATGGCTTATTCACATACTAACTCAAAAGGCGCTACCTATTACTTACACTCCAACGGCAAGATGTTTTTCTTCTCGAAGGAAATCAAAGCGGGTGCGTTAGACGCAGTGCCTGCTGGCTACAATGTAGTCGAAATGAAGACGGGTATGCTCGTGCTGAAGAAAGTTCAAGCAGAAGCACCAGCCGCTTCCTCAAACACGGAAAGCACAGGGTCGTAATAAGTATAACGCTGTTATAACCCTGTTCAATCACATAGCTTGTTCTTTTAGATTAAAAAAGGAGACTAATTATGACACGTACACAAGCATCTAAAAGTTATGAAACGAAAGGGGTGCTATCATGCCAACTCTAAACCGCGTACAATTGATTGGGCGTTTGGGGAAGGACCCTGAGAGCAAGTTCACCCCCACTGGTAAGAAGGTCTGCCACTTTAGCCTTGCCGTGAGCAATCGCTGGAAGGACAAAAACGGCGAGACAAAAGAAGTCACCGAATGGGTCAATATTGAGGCGTGGGGGCGGCTCGGAGAAGTTTGTCAGGAATATCTCAAAAAGGGAAGTTTGGTTTTCGTAGAAGGTCGCTTGAAGACTGATAAATACGAATCCAATGGCGAGACGAAGTATTTTACGAAAGTCGTTGCTCAAACCTTGCAGTTCTTAGACAAGCGCGAAAAAGAAGAGCCGATGATGGTGGAAGAAGACCCCGGCGATTATGATGTTGAGTAGTTGATAATATTCAGTATTCAATGGTCGGTAATTGGCGGGTGTGAAAAGTGAAAATTGAAATAAAAAGATGACTCAATTTACTATTGAGTCATCTTTTTTTGTTACTTATTACTTATTTCTTTTTCTTCTTGACAACTTTCTTTTTAGCAACTGCCTTCTTAGCAACTTTCTTGACTGCTTTCTTCGCCGCAGGTTTCGCCTTCTTGGACTCAACCGGCAACTTCTCTAATTCGCTGACCAATTTCTCTAGCACATCAAAACCGCCTTGCCAGAATTTCGGGTCGCGGATATTGATGCCGGCTTCTTTCAAAATTTTCTCTGGCGCTTCGGAGCCACCAGCCGAAAGAATTTTGAGATATTTCGGTTTGAAGGATTCACCTTCCGCTTTGAATTGTTGATATAAAGCCAACACCAACAATTGACCAAACGCATAGGCATAGACATAAAATGGCGTGTGATAAATATGCGGAATACCCACCCATTCCCATTTGAATTCGTCACTCAATTCAAGTGAATCACCAAAATGTTGTTTCAAACTATCTAAATAGGCTTTGCATAAATCATCCACTGAAGCATTTTTCATCACCAAGTCATGCGCTTCTTTTTCAAAAATCGCAAAATATGATTGGCGCATGATAGTGGCATACGAATCATCCATTTGTTTGAAGAGAATATCACGGCGGACTGATTCGTCTTTTTCCTCAGCGAGCAATTTATCAATCAAGACCATTTCTGCAAAAGTAGATGCAGTTTCAGCCAAAGGTAATGATGAATGGAATGTAAATGTATTGTGATGTGATGCCAACATCGAGTGCATGGCATGACCTAATTCATGTGCAAGTGTAGCAACTTCACGTCCAGTGCCTTGATAATTGACCAACACATACGGCGTTTCTTCTGGCAAATAAGACCAACAGAATGCGCCACCGCGTTTGCCTTTACGAATTTCACTATCAATACGATTTTGGTCAAAGACACGTTTTGCTAACTCGCCTATTTTGGGGTCAAAGGCATTGAACGCATCCAAAACCATAGTAACGGCATCATCCCAACTATAGGTTTTCTTTGAAGCGGCAACGGGCGCATAAATATCATAACGGCGGATTTTCTTCATGCCGATATATTTTGCTTTCATCTTGAAATATCTTTGAAAGATACCGACATTTTTCTTGGCAACATCTAATAAAGCATCTACTGCTTCATCTGGGACATCGTTGCCTAAGTTGCGTGCGGCAATTGGACTCTTAAACTTACGCAGATTCACATTTTCATTGTGCCAATCACGCACGCGAGTTTGATACATTTGTCCAAGAATCGGACCATCTTCTGCATACACTTTGAATTGTGATTGATAACTTTCAGCACGCACTTTTGGGTCTGTGCTGTAACGGAAAGAAAATAATTCCGCCGCAGTCATTTCTTTTTCTTTGCCATTTACTTTCATCTTGAACGTATAACGATTCGTAATTGAATCATATAAATTCGTGAGAGCATTTGAACCAGTGATGTTCTTGATGTTCATAATCTTTTCTTCTGGTTCGCTCAATGTATGCGGTTTATACAAACGAATGGCTTCGAGATAATATTTGTAATCACCTGAATTTGCCATCAAACGTTTTGCATTTTCGTCATCTAATTCTTTCCACCACAAACTAAAAAACATAGAGCGGTTTTCAACTTCGGCTAAAAATTGTAAAACGCGATTTTGTAAAGATTGCGCTTGTTGGTCTTGCGTATCAGCAGAAAAAGATAAACCTGCAAATGAATACATTTTGTTTGCAACACGCGCTGTCTCTTCGCTTGATTTGACTGCTTGTAAAAATTGTTCTTCAGGCATATCGGGTTTCAATTTATCGCGCAAGCCTTCAAACGAAGTCACTTGTTCTTCAATCATATCGAACGCACTTTGCAACTCCGCACTATCGTAACCCGGATACAAAGCGGATAAATCCCATTTTGAAAGTTTATAAGCCATAATTTTTATCTCCTTTGTTAGTGTTTTATCACAATTAAAAATATTTTCAAACCATTCTCTAGTATGGAATCAGCCAGCTTGCTGGCGAAATACGGGAGCAAGCTCCCTGACTCCATATTTTATAAACTCGACCGAACGTGCATGATATCGCCATCTTTGACGATATATTCTTTGCCTTCGAGTCTGAACTTGCCTTTTGCTTTCGCTTCATTCATTGACCCTAAACTGGTCAAGTCTTCGTATGCCACTACCTCAGCCCGAACAAACCCACGAGATAAATCGGTGTGGATTTCACCAGCCGCTTCTTGTGCAGTGGCTCCGCGATGTGTGACCCATGCTCGTACTTCATCTTCACCGACTGTGAAGAAGGTTTGTTCTTTTAATAACTCGTAAGAGATGTTAATCATTCTATTCAAACTTAATTCTTTGATGCCATATTCTTGCATAAATACTTCTGCATCTTCTGGAGAAAGTTGTGCGATTTCCATTTCTAATTTGCACATCAACGCCACAGAGGGGTGGTCTAATGAAGATGAATCAGGGGCTTGTTGTCCTTCACCCAAGTTGAAGACCGTCAGAAGCGGTTTTCTGGTTAAGAGTCCAAAACTTGAAAGTTCTTTATCCTCTTCGTTGGTAAATTCTAAAAATCTTAAAGGTTTGCTTTCAGATAATGCCGCGTTTAGTTTTTCAAATAATTCAATTTGGCGGGCGTTGATTGTTTTATCGGTGCCGCCTTTTTTCTTTTCATCTTTTAATTTTTCGAGTTTTCTTTCAACGACAACCAAATCGTTTAATAGCAATTCACTGGTCATCGTTTCAACATCGCGCAATGGATTTACATTTCCGTTTGGATGCATGACGTTATCATTTTCAAAACAACGCACGACCAGAATCAATCCATCCATTTGGTTGAGTTGATTTAATAGTTGACCTGAAATGCCACTTTTTGCAGAACCTGTTTCAAGCCCGGCAATATCTGCATAGGTAACTTTTGCATAAATTGTTTTCTTGGGGTTAAACATTTTTGAAAGAATGTCAACACGTGGGTCTGGCACATCAACGACTGCTTGATGTACTTCAATTCTTCCGGCAGATGCTGTGGTGGGAGCATTGCCTCGTGTGATTGCATTGAATAAAGTTGTTTTTCCTGATTGGGGTAATCCGATAATTCCTAGTTTCATTGTTTCCTTATGAACGTCCCGCAGGTTGGGTTTCATTACTTAAGTTTTGTAAAGAAACCTGCGGGACGGTAAATTTAATCTTGCTCTACAAGTTAGAAGTGGTATACTTGCGTTCGCTGTGAGCCGAAGTGGCGGAATAGGCAGACGCGCGCGACTCAAAATCGCGTTCCTTCGGGAATGAGGGTTCGATTCCCTCCTTCGGCACAGTCGAAGATTATACCTTATGGTATCTCAAACATCCTCTGAACAGAGGATGTTTGAGTTTTATATAAGTTGTATTCAAAAGAATTGACTTAAGATTTTCTAATTTATAAAATAGCAACATAAAATGAGTCAATAGCGTAAATCTTCTTGAAACGTTTTACTTATTCTCTGGAGATTACAACATGAAACTTCAATTCTTCTTCCTCCTCATAGACTTTCTCATCCTTTTGGCATATCCATTTGTCTATCTCATGTATCGCATTCGTAAGGGGTTAGGTGTAAAATAACGAGAATCTAGTTTGTAAGACAACCCATTATTGGAGGCTTTTATGCCGTCGTTGAATGAAGTCTTGGCTGTGATTCTCGGTGGGGGACGTGGTGCTCGTTTGTTTCCGTTAACTCAAATGCGCTCTAAACCTGCGGTGCCGATTGCAGGCAAATATCGTCTGATTGATATTCCGATTAGTAATTGTATTAATTCGGAAATTTTTCGCATTGCGATTCTGACTCAGTTCAATTCTGTTTCTCTCCATCGGCATATTACTCGCTCCTACAACTTTGACAATTTTCATCAAGGCTGGGTACAAATTTGGGCGGCAGAACAGACGATGGAAAGTGAAAATTGGTATCAAGGTACGGCAGATGCCGTCCGCAAGCAGATGTTAGAAATTCAAGCGACCAGTGCAAAATATGTTTTGATATTAGCAGGTGACCATCTTTACCGTATGAATTATAAAGAGATGGCAGAGTATCACTGGAAGAATAATGCCGACATCACAGTAGCAGTTCAACCCGTAACTAGAGGCGAAGCAAGTCGCTTTGGGATTTTGAAACGCGAATCAAATGGAAAGATTTCTGATTTTGTAGAAAAACCGAAAGACACTGAAACGCAAAATAAATATATCAGCCGCGATGATGAGCAACGCCCATTTTTAGGTTCGATGGGAATTTACATGTTCAACACCAAAGTCTTGCTAGATTTTTTGAAGGATTTTCCAGATTACGATGACTTTGGGAGTGATATTATTCCAAATGCGATTAAGACACATGCCGTGTATGGTTTTGATTTTGAAGGATATTGGCAAGATATTGGAACTATCCGTTCGTTTTATGAAACCAATTTGATGTTAACAACTGCTGAAACCCCGTTTGATTTTTACGATGCCAAACTTCCGATTTATACCGATACACGTTATTTGCCTGCATCCATTGTAGAAGATTCAACTTTGAAAGATGTGTTAATTGCTGAGGGAAGCAAAATTTTGA
Organism: Anaerolineales bacterium; assembly: GCA_016789365.1. Taxonomy (GTDB): domain Bacteria; phylum Chloroflexota; class Anaerolineae; order Anaerolineales; family Villigracilaceae; genus Villigracilis. Next base: position 26,440 of record JAEURH010000023.1, on the reverse strand, counting down.
AATCTCAAATCACACATTCCATTATTGGCATTCGTAGTCAAATTGCGAGCGGATGTGTGATTAAAGATAGCATTGTGATGGGTGCTGATTATTATGAAAGAGATACAAAAGAATTACCAATTGGCATTGGTGCGAATTGCCATATTGAAAATGCGATTTTGGATAAGAATTGTCATATTGGAAATAACGTCACCATTAAACCGTTTCCGCGCAATACCGATATTGATAATGAAAAATGGTATGTGCGCGATGGCATTGTGATTATTCCTAAAGATACAGAGATACCAAGCGGGACAACAATTGCACCGTGATATAAAGAAAGAGGAAAGAATTGATAATTTTTTCCTCTTTCTTCTTTTATAAGTCGTTTATTTAATTAAATTGCAAGCCTATTATCGCAAAGTATAACCCTAAGTTATGCTATACTTTCCTTAATTATGGAGTCATCGCGCGAATTTTGGCATCGCTGGGCTGAGTCCTTGCGCCGTTATCAACTTCAAGATGTAGCCGCCTCGTTGCTCGAAGCCACAAGTCCGCTTGCATTGATTGGGGCGCAAGCACTGTATTTCAGTGGCGGATTTGTAAAGAATGACCAACTCACTGCTTTAGCAACCATGCTGGAAGATGAATCTGAAGCGCGGGCTTTCGCATCTTTCTTAACTCAAACGGGGTCACATCCATGACATTTCTGCTTGCCTTAGGCATTCTTTCCCTCACCGCAATTTTATTACTCGTGGTTGCTTTGCTCACGAGAAATTCAACCCCTCGCTTTCGAGAAATTCCTGCACTCACGCGCCTCGTGCGAACTTTGGGATTAAGCGTCGAAGATGGCAAACGCTTACACATTTCATTAGGTCATGGCAGTTTATTAGATGAACGTGGTGGCTCTGCTTTTGCTGGGCTTGCCGCTTTGCGAATCATTTCAGAAAAAACATCTGTTAGCGATATGCCTTCTGTTGCCTCTGCGGGCGACCCTGCACTTGGCTTGTTAACACAAGATACTATGCAAGCGGGCTATCACGCCGCTGGGGTAGAAGAATTATATGTGCCGACCACAAGCCGTGTCACTGGGTTAACGCCATTTAGTTATGCCGCTGGGGCGATGCACATTGCTTCTAATGAAAATGTTTCCACAAATATTATGATTGGTCACTTTGGACCAGAAGCCGGTTTACTGGCTGATATTTCTGACCGTGATTATGTCACTCTGATTGGTGCCAGCGATAATTTAGCAGGTCAATCCGTTTTATATGCCAGCACGCAAGATGCATTAATTGGTGAAGAATTATTTGCAACGGGTGCATATTTAGGTGCAGGCACATCCCATTCTGCTAGCCTGACTGTGCAAGATATTTTGCGTTGGTTAATTATCGCTACATTGATAGGTGGTGCCGCCGCAAAGTTTGTGGGGGTGATTTAATGCGCGTTTTCACCGCCGTCATTGCAATTGCAGTTGGTTTGATGGTTTTGCTTGGTTATTTTTTTGCTGGATTTGTTGGCATTCAAACTTTATTATTAAATTGGGCAATCATTCTTGCAGGTGTTGCTTCATTGGTTGGTATTTTTAATTTAATTGCAGTACATACCGATAAAATTCGCCGTGCAGAAAAAGGCAGTGTATATAGCGCACTTCTTGTAATTGCATTGGTGGCAACTTTTGTTTTTGGGTTAATTCTGCAACCACAACATCAGATAATGCAAGTGATTCTCAACGGAATCATTCTGCCCGTTGAAGCCACTTTGATGGGCTTGCTCACAATCACATTGCTATATGCCGCCATTCGTCTCTTACGCCGCCGTGCAGATGTAATGAGTATTTTCTTCATTATTACTGCTGTGTTAATTTTTCTCGGTTCAGCCACATTACCAACTGGTGATGTGCCAATAGTTGGAACATTGATTCGCCCATGGGTCAGCCAAATTTGGGCATTGGGCGGCGCACGCGGAATTTTGATTGGCGTAGCACTTGGCACACTTGTCACAGGGTTACGCGTGTTATTCGGCATAGACCGTCCGTATGGGGGTAAATAATGGCAGATATTAAATGCCCCATTTGTGGAGAAATGAACTCGGCTGAATTAGAGTTATGCACCAATTGTCGTTCTCAATTGCAACCAAAATCAAATATTCCTTCTGGGCAAGCACCGACTAAAAAACACACCGCCGAGCTTGAACCGATTCTGCCACAATGGTTAAGAGATGCACGAAATGCCGCTCGCAACGTAGACCCGCAAGATGATTCGCCAGATTTTTTGCAAACAACTGAAAATAAACCGAAACCCGTCGCCTCACAACCTGACTTGTTAGCAGGTTTGCAATCTCAAGCAGGAGGTGACGATGAAGAAGAAGTACCAGACTGGCTTGCCAGTATCACGGGTGCTTCGCCAAAATCAAAACCTGCTAAGGATGAACCCGCTACCGATGTTCGTTGGGTAGAGATGGGCGGAAAAGATGATTTTGCACAAAGTGAAAACATCTTAGCCCAACCGCCATCACGTGGTGGGCAGGATGATGACGTTCCATCATGGTTAGCAGGTTTACAAAACGAATCTGCACCTGAAAAAGATGAATTGCTAGATTGGGCGCGAGATGTAAGCGAACCTCAACAACCTTTGAAAGAAGAGCCGCCTGTTTTTACACCATCACAAGAAGATACACCCGATTGGTTAAAGCAAATGTCTGCAGAGGCAGAATCAAAATCTCAACAGGTTTCATCACAACCTGCTAGTGATTCACAATTTGATGCTGACACACCAGATTGGCTTAAGCAAATGTCAGCCAATGCTGAGCCTGTAGAAGCAAAAACTCCGCAAGATGCACCTGAATTAAATATTGATACACCAGATTGGTTAAGTACTTTAGGTGGTGCAGATGACAACACTTCCAGCATAGAACCCGCCGCTTTTACAGAATCAAATGTCCCTGAGAAAGAAGCGGAATCACTTCCTCCAATGGATATGCCCGATTGGTTGAAAAGTTCAAACGAAGTTGAAGAAGAAAAGCCATCTCAAGATACAACTACGCCATTGTGGTTGAAGCCACAAGTGCAATCGCAAGAACCAGAATTACCTGCGTGGTTATCATCTGCTGAAGAAACAGTTTATCCCGACCAAACAAAAGAAGAACCAGCCACACAAGATGATTTACTCGGTGACGTGCCAGATTGGTTAAAAGCCGCCGCGCCAGAAAAAACTATTTTTGATTCACAAGATGAATTGAAATCGGAAGTTGATTCTTCGGGTGCCACAGATTGGTTTTCAGCGATTCAACCTTCTGGCGAAACAGAAGTTGAAAGTAATATTGAGCCAGAAAAGTCTGACCCATTCGCTTCTATGCCAGCCTTTACATTAGATTCACAAAGTGATGAAAGCCTAGAAGGTTTGTTTACCGAAATGCCAGATTGGTTGAGCAGTGCTAGTGAACAACCTTTACCTTCATCTTCAACACCAACACCCATTACAAATGAAGATGTTTTGCCTTCGAGCAATTTGCCTTCGTGGGTAGAGGCGATGCGCCCCAGTGATAGTGGGTTTTCACAGCTTACATCTTCTGCTAGTGACCAAACGCTAGAATCACGTGGCGCATTGGCTGGGTTGCAAGGGGTATTACCTGCCGTGCCAGGTTTTACACCAACCAGCAAACCGAAAGCCTACTCATTAAAATTAAATGCAAGTGCTGAACAATTAAGACACGCTGGTATTTTAGAAGATATTCTCTCGGCAGAAACTTCGCCTGTGCCAATTGAATCGTTTTCAACATTATTATCATCACGTGCTTTGCGTTGGGCTTTATCACTTTTGATGTTAGCAATTGTTTTTAGCACTGTCTTTTTGCGAACACAAATTTTTTCACTGCCACGCGGTATTCCTAGCGAAGTAGGCAGAACAATTCAAGTTGCGCAATCCATTCCAGAAAATGCGCCTTTGCTCGTTGCATTTGATTATGAACCTGCCCGTGCAGGTGAAATGGAAGCCGCCGCCGCACCTTTGTTTGATAACCTTCTTTTATTGAAACATCCGCGTTTGACGTTTATTTCTACGAGTGAAACTGGCTCTGTACTAGCAGAACGCTTCATTGCTGGACCTCTGGCTGTTCACAATTACCAAAGCGGAGTTACTTACTCAAACTTGGGTTATTTACCCGGTGGTCAACTTGGGATTCGTGCTTTTGCACAAAACCCAAGTGTCATATCATCATCTGACATTTCTGGTCAGCCTGCTTGGGCATCTGCTCCGCTTCAAGGTGTGACTTCACTTAATCAATTTACAGCCATAATATTAATCACCGACAATGCCGATGCCGCACGTGTTTGGGTGGAACAAACACAAGGTTTACGTGGAGATATTCCTTTCATTGTAATTTCCAGCGCACAAGCCGCACCAATGATTCAACCGTATTATGACTCTGGTCAAGTAACGGGAATTGTGCCCGGTTTATACGGCGGAGCAATTTTTGAACAATACAACGCGGGCAGACCGGGAACCTCTAGAAATTATTGGGATGCTTATAGTATTGGTATGTTAATTGCAATGGCTTTGATGTTAGGCGGTGGTTTGTGGAATTTGATACTCGGTTTGCGTGAACGAAGGGAGGAGAAATAGTATGCAAATTTCTCTTGACCTCATCACTGGCGTATTAAGTTTTCTTTTCACACTTTTAATTTTGAGTTATCTCATCGGAGATAACCCATTATTTAGAATTGCTATTTATCTTTTTGTCGGCATTACTGCGGGTTATGTCGCTTCTGTGATTTGGTGGCAAGTGCTCACGCCGCGTTTATTCTCGCCAACTATTCCTGCTTTGTTCGCAGGCTCGATGATTGAACGAGCCATCATCATTGTTCCATGGCTCGGTGCGGTTTTTATTTTGATGAAAATTTCACCACGTTTATCAAAGATTGCTAGTATCACCATGGCGTTTCTTGTTGGGGCAGGTGCGGCAGTGATTATCGCCGGCGCATTGATTGGGACAATCATTCCACAAGTTTCTGCAAGCATTAACTTCTTTGACCCCCGTCTCGCCGCCGCTAGAAACATTGATTTACTCGAAGTTATGGGCAATGGTGCAATTGTGCTTGTTGGCGTAGTGACTACATTATCTTATTTTCATTTTGGCGCACGTCCACAAACGAATGGAAATCCACGCCGTTTTGTTTTGATTGAATTCTTTGCATTTATCGGAAGAATTTTCATAGGCATCACATTAGGTGTCATCTTTGCTGGCGTGTATGCCGCCGCATTGACTGCTTTTATTGAACGCATTTCATCTTTGATTAACTTCTTCGGAATTTTCTAATGCCTTCTTCTATCATCACCAGCAACTCTTTATTAGCAATAGATGTCGGTGCGGCAAACACACGCGCTGTATTGTTTGACGTAATTGAAGGCGAATATCGTTTCATTGCATCAGGCATTGCACCTAGCACTGCCGAAGCACCTATCAAAGATGTAGCCGAAGGTGCGAGAAATGCTGTTGCTAACCTACAAAAAATCGTAGGCAAAACTTTGCTAGATTCATCCAGAGGCATCATTACACCCACACAAGCAAACGGGTCAGGGGTTGATGCGTTAGTCATCACTTTATCTGCTGGACCCACTGTCAAAACTGTCGTGGTTGGGTTGTTAAAAGATGTTTCATTAGATAGCGCACGCCGACTCACCGAAACCACCTACACCCGCATCATGGACTCGATGAGCCTGAGTGACCAGCGTAAGCCTGACCAACAAATTGACAGTTTGATGCGCGTTCGCCCAGAACTTGTCGTCATTGCTGGTGGAACAGATGGTGGCGCATCTCGTTCGATTCAAAAATTATTAGAGCCAATTGGTTTAGCAAGTTTCTTAATGCCAGAAGAAAAACGCCCCACTGTTTTATTTGCTGGCAACCAAAAAATGGAAGAAGAAGTAAAAACATTGGTTGGTTCATTATCAACTTCTTTACATTTCAGCCCAAACATTCGCCCATCTCTTGAAACAGAAGATATTGACCCTGCCGAACGCGAACTCGCCCGCATGATTATTAACATTCGCAAACGCCAAATCAAAGGTGTAGATTTGTTAGATTTATGGTCGGGTGGTCACATGCTTCCAACTGCTTATGCAACTGGGCGCATGGTGCGTTTTCTTTCAAAAGTATATGGTTCACAAAAAGGAATCTTAAGCGTGGATATGGGTGCCTCTGCAACCGTGATTGCAGGTGGATTCAAAAACAAATCCACATTAAAAGTTTTGCCACAATTTAGTTTGGGTCAAAATTTGGTCGGCTTATTAAATTACACCACGCTTGATAATATTTTAGAGTGGTCATCATTAGATATTTCCAGCGGCGTTTTGCTCGATTATTTACATCAAAAATCTTTATATCCAGCCACCATCGCCGCCACGCAAGAAGACCTCGCCATTTCTCAAGCCATTGCACGCGAAGCCTTATATCTCGCCATGCAAACTGCCAAAAAAGATTTTCCACAAAATATTGCCAACATAAAACCAAATTTGACTCCGCTCTTTGAACCGATTCTTGCTGGAGGCGGCGCCTTGAGCGACGCTTCGCGGCCTGGCCAAAGCCTGTTACTGCTCCTCGACGGAATCCAACCTGTTGGCATTACCACCATCATTCTTGACCAAAATAATTTATTACCATTGTTAGGTGTTGCCGCATCACAAAATAATATTTTGCCCGTGCAAGTATTAGAAAGTGGCGCTTTCTTAAGCGTTGGCACAGTCGTCTCGCCAGTTGTTTCGGCAAGATATGGCACATCTATTTTGAAAGCAAAACTTAGTTACGAAAATGGTGCCGAAGCAAATATAGATTTGAAATTTGGAAGCATTGAAACCCTGCCGCTTGCCAATGGTGAAACAGGTAAATTAACAATCCAAGTTTTACGCGGTGCAGATGTTGGTTTTGGACCTGGACGCGGAGGCACAATTCCTGTCAGTGGTGGGGCGTTAGGCGTCGTCTTCGATGGCAGAGGTCGCCCACTTGATTTACCAGATGACCCCGTCAGAAGACGCGAACTCATCAAAAAATGGAATTGGACACTGGGAGGCGGATGATGCAAGCACCTGTTCATCATATTATTGGTCTTACATCTATTGTGCGTGAAAGAGTGTTGCCGATTTCAGGCAATGTGACTGCACGCATTCAACAAAAGGTCACCCCGAATGATGTGGTGGCTGAAACCAGATGGGCGCGTGAACATGTTTTGTTAGATGTGGCACGCTTATTAAATATTTCACCCAATGCGGCAGACCGTTTAATCAAATGCAATGTCAATGACGAATTAAAAGCCAATGCAGAAATTGCAATGGGCAAAGGCATGTTTGCAAAATCTATCCGTGCGCCGCGCGCCGGGCGTGTGGTAGCAGTGGGCGGCGGACAAGTATTGATGGAAGCCGGCGAAACAAAAATAGAATTACGCGCTGGCATTCCCGGCACTGTGATTCAGATTTTGCCCAACAAAGGCGTTGTGATTCAAACTGCTGGCGGATTAATTCAAGGTGTGTGGGGCAATGGAAGAATCGATTCAGGCATACTAGCAAACTTGGCAGATGCACCCGATGCGATTCTTACGCCCAATCGTTTAGATGTGAGTTTGAGAGGTTCTGTCATTTTGGCTGGCTTAGTGAAAGATGTAGATACCTTAGAAGCCGCCGCCGAATTACCCGCCCGTGGATTAATCATTGCCAGTATTTATCCGTCCTTGCTTGCCAAAGCGCGTGAAATGCGTTACCCAATTTTGGTGACTGATGGTTTTGGTTCTTTACCCATGAATTCAGCCGCGTATAAATTACTCAGCACCAACGCCAAACGTGAAGTGACTGTGAATGCAGAATTTTATGATAGATACACAGGTGCCAGACCCGAAGTGATTATTCCACTACCAACTTCGTCAGACCCTTTATCTCCTAAAGAAGTGGAAGAATTTGCACCCGGCTTACAAGTGCGAATGCGTCGCCCACCTTTTATGGGGATGATAGGTTCTATCGTTTCAATAAAACCTGGCTTAACCACACTACCCAGCGGGTTACGCGCGCCATCTGCCGAAATTAAGTTAGAAAATGGCGAGACCGTGATTGCCCCGCTCGTTAACCTTGAAGTTGTGGGATAATATCGCCAATACCAATCAGGAGCGTGTTGCATGTCTTTCGATAACAACAATTTTGAAAATATAGATGAAGAAGAACAACTCCCAGAAGAGTCGAGTAATAATCGCACCTTCTTAATTGCAGTTGGCATTCTGGGCGGAATTATTCTGCTTTCAGTTGCTTGCATCGTTGGTATCTTTTTAGTAAACCGCAATAATCAAACTACTCAACAAGCCCAAATTGATGCCGCCACTCAAACTGCCGCCGCATCTAACAATTTTATTAATCAAGCCCTCACTGCCACTGCCGAAGCACAAGCTATTTTGCCGACTGCTACTGAACCTCCGACAGCAACACCTGTTGTAAATATTGCTACTACTACTAATACGCCAGACCCCAACGCCACAGCAGATTCATCAGGTGGCGCAATAGCCCCGCTAGATGCAGGTACACCCGCCGCCGCAACTGCCACCGTAGGCGCGGCGCTGACGCAAGCGGCAATTGCTCAATTGACGATTGTACCGACAACTACCGCTTTACCCAATACCGGCTTTATTGACGATTACGGTGTACCAGGTTTAGCCGTAATGGCATTGGCATTTGTCATGGTTATTTTGTTAGCCAGAAGGTTACGCGCCTCACCAACAAGATAATAATTTGCAATAAAAAAGACTCTCAGCTGAGAGTCTTTTTTTAATAGGTTTTATTAAAATAGTTAAATGGGAAACTTGATATGAATAAAAAAACTAGGCAATATTATTTTTTATATTTCATAGAATTTCTTCGATCAATACTTTTAATCGACCAAAAAGACACACGCAATTCCGTATTAGCTTTGATTGTAGGTGGTATCTTATCTTTTATTTATGGCGGAAGTAATTTTTTTATTGAGCAGACTTGGTTATATATCTTCTATTCATTAATTCCTATTGGCATCTTAATAATTTTGCGCGTCCTCAAATATGTTATAAAAACTCCAGTTAACATGTTTGAGGAATTAGGTGGTTTCGAACAAACAAATGTTCATTTTGATTTATCTAAATTAGAAGGATTCCCAGGGCAAAAGCATATAACATTATTAATTTACAACGAGACTGATAAAAAAATAAAAGATTGCGTTGTTACTATATTAAATGCTATAAATACTAGTTCTCATTTTTCTCCAATTCCAGACTTTATCGACAAAAACGATAAAGACAGAAAATTAATATGGATAGAGTCTAATAGTGACACAATGGATGTTTTGGGAAAGAAACATGCCCAAGCAAGTATTGCTGTTTGCAACAGAAACCCGAATGACTCTTTTTGGCTTGCAACTAACCCACAAGGAGTGGGGAATAATAAATCTTATAAATACAAAGCAACAAAAGGAATTTATCTGATAACACTAGAAATTTCTGGGATATTCCTTTGGCAAAGGTTTAGAAAAGAAAAAGTTGTAGAGATTAACTTTAAGGGAGATCTAGAAATAGATGGAAGTCTCAAACAAGATGAGACTTCCAATACATAACACCACTTAAATAAAATGTTCTTTTTACACCACACTCTCAGCAACTTTTTTCCCATACCCTAACAAAGCCTTCACCATCTCTTGCGTTCTACCTTCAGCATAAACTCTCAACACAGGCTCTGTACCTGATGGGCGAATCAATAACCATGAATCATCACCCATAATATATTTCACGCCATCACGCTGACTAATTTCACTTACCGCTTCACCACCAATTTCTTTTGGTGCTTGCTTGGTAAGAAACTCTACCATTTCTGCTTTGGCTACTGGACGACTCAAACGTAAATCTGCCCGTTCGTATAAAGCAGGACCGACATCTTTGAGTAAATCATCTACCATTTCACCAAGTGACTTGCCAGATTCAGCCAACATTTCTACTAACAACAATCCCATAATCGGACCGTCACCTTCAGGGATATGTCCTTTGAATGAAATGCCACCTGATTCTTCACCACCGATTAATACATCTTCTTGCATCATATAATCGGCAATGTGATTAAAACCGACAGGCGTTTCATATAATTTCAAACCATATCGTTTTGCTAATCTATCAATCATACGCGTTGTAGAAACTGTTCTTACAACCGCGCCAGACATTTTCTTCTTTTCAACCAAATATTTCAAAGATAATGCCATGATTTTATGTGGGTCAACAAAGTTGCCACGTTCATCCATCGCACCGATTCGGTCGGCATCGCCATCTGTCACTACGCCAAAATTGCCAAAGCCAGAACTCACAGCACTTGCTAACGGACCTAAATATTTTGCAATTGGTTCTGGATGCACGCCACCAAAGCCAGGGTTCATTTCATTACGAATTTCGTAAATTTCACAACCTGTGCCTTGCAAGAAAGATTTAATCGTGCCACGTCCAGAGCCGTACATAGCATCCACCACAAAGCGTTGTGGATTTTCAGCAATAATGTCGGTATTAATTAATTTTCTCAAATGTTCAAAATAAGCAGGCAATGGATTAAATTTCTGAATCAAACCCGCCTCGCGCGCTTTTTGAAAATCCATTAAGTTCGGACCACGTGCTTGCTCTTCATTGTCATTGATATACACTTCCACACGGCGACATTGTTCTGGCAAAGCAGAACCACCAAAACCGCCTTTTAATTTCAAACCGTTATAACGTGGTGCATTATGTGATGCAGTAATCATCACGCCAGCAATGGCATTATTATTTTTAACAGCATAAGAAATGGCAGGCGTTGGTGAATCGGATTGGGCTAATAAAACAGTAAACCCATTAGCCGCAAGCACCCGGGCTACTTCCCCAGCAAAACGGTCAGACAGGAAGCGAGTATCGAATCCAATCACAATTTTTTTTGTATCAACCGTATCTGATTTATCCCAATGTTCTGAAGCAACTGCATCAGCAATGGCTTGCGAAACCATGCGTAAATTACTAAATGTAAAACTATCTGAAATCACGGCGCGCCAGCCGTCGGTACCAAAATGAATGGGCATTTATATTTTTCCTTTTTAATTTTGAATAAGTGCGTCGCACCACAATGATAAAATTTTATTAGCAAACGAATCTTTGCTTTAGATTTATTCTATTAATCAAAGTGCGACGCACCCCAGCTTATGGTGTAGAGGTTGCACCAAAATTTGGTGCAGGGGTTGCATAGGCAATCACTGATTCTAATAACCAGCCTTCAATTTTTTGACCATTCAACGTGGCATATACTTTCGCCCAAGTGATATTGCTTACCACTTCAAACTCGCCATACGTTTCAACAATTGTGCCGTTTAATAAAGTCATTATATATTTACCATCAGGACCTGGCGCCTCGCGCAAGTTTGCACCGCCACCTTCATTGGCTTGAATTCGCGCATATGTTGGCGTGGGTTGAATTGTCAATGTAATGGTTGGTGTTTCACTTGGAGGTAACGTAATATCAAGCGTTACAGGAACAGGGCTAGGTGTGCCGGGCGTAGGTGTGTTCACGCGAGGAGTCGATGTGGGATTCAGAGTCAGGCTGGGGGTCGATGTAAGAAGCGTTTGATTCGTAGGCGTAGCAGGCGGTAGATTCGTCACCGCTTCATTTCTTGACGTGGAACCTGTTCTTGTTACCAACAACATCAGCACTGCAAACAACAAGATTGTGATTCCACTTAAGACAATACCCCCCGCAGAGGGTCTTAATCTCAAAACAAATAATGTGATTAAACCCAGAATGCTTGCAAATGCAAAATGAAAGCCAAAGACGATTAAGCCTTGAACCCAAACATTTTGCAAACCAGAACTGATACCAAACCCAACGGCATTGATAGGCAGAAAAAATGCGTAAGCAATAATAACACTTGGTAAAAATGGTTTTTCTTCTGAACGTGCAAAAGATGCGACTAATGTAATTGCACCAATGACAAATACAACCAATGATGGAATCCACAAGCGGGTATGAATGTAAATATTATCGTGCGTCATTTGTGGTAATGCGAGTGTTACAAACCCAACGATTAACCCACCAATGAAAACCAAAATCAGACTGATGATTAACGCCATTACTGTTTCAAATAGAAAACGGACTGAGCCTGTGAGGATAGAAAGTAAAAATCCTACCCACGGAACCATTAATGGCGCAACAAGAATGCCGAGCAATAATACGGCTTGTGAATCGAGTAAAAAACCTAGCCCTAAAATTGCACCACAAACCAATGAAAAAACAAATAACTCAATGGATGGATACGCCCGCCTTGCTAATGCGGCAATTAACGTGGCTTGACCTTCTGCATCGGTCGGGATAGATGAACGGCGTGTGGTGCGTCTTCTACGGGGTGCTTCGCTAGGTTGTATTTGTTCGTCAGGAAATGACATGAAATGAATTATACAGGCGGAAGGATGAATTATAAAGAGGAAATAATTTTGACGGCTGACCACAGACCACGGTCTGCCGTAGAAGCAATTTTTATATTGTTTCAGTCTATATTAATTTATAATGTAATCCATAGGAGATTAAGCATGAACGAACCACGCGTTTACAAACAACCCCTTTTCGGCGTTTTTCTTTCCGCTATTATGATGATGTTTTCTTGTGGCATTATATTTTTTGTGTCGAATACTCTAGCAGATTTATGGTTCATCATTCCTATCTTGGGTTTGTTTGGAATTGCCTTCTTAATTTCGCTTTTTTCTTACACGTCAAAAGTCACTATCACAGAAGATGAAATTACCTCTTCTTATCTTTTTATTCCCAAAACATTAAGGTGGACGGAAATTAACCGCGCTTCTGGTACAGGAAGCGGAATCAAATTACATAGTGAAGATACGACAGTTTCCATTAGTTCACGCTTGCCCGGCATTGAAGAAATTATAGAAATTATCGGTCAAAAACGCGCTGATATTTTTTCTCATCAAGAGTTTAGCGAAATGCGTCGCGGACTTTTTTCGTATCTTGGATTCTTTGCCATTGGGCTTTTGTTTGCAGGCATCATAATCGCCTTTTTTATGATGTCAGATTTTTCATCCGATTCATTACTTTCTGCGGCTTTCATTGCCTTTTTTCTCATTTTCTTTATGTGGACATTTCTTTCCAGCCCACAATCTCTGACAATAGAAAATAATAACTTGCAAGTTAAGTATCTGCTGGGTGAAAAGAATTTTTCGGCAAACGATGTTGCTTCTATATTTTTCGCTCACACTCGCACCCGTAGAGGTGGGAAACAATATTTCATTTCACTCAATTCAAAAGATGGGAAAAATATCCGCATTTCTGGATTAAACATCGGCTTGCCAGTGGCATATCTAGTGTTGAAAAATTGGCATAAAAAGTTCGCAAACCCATAGGTTCACAGAGTTTTTTAGTTTATCCCTCTGTGTTCTTCGTGGTCTCTGTGGTAAAACCTTGAAAAAATTAATATAACTCTTTAATTCTCTGTTAACCGCCACCCTGCTATAATATCTGTGGACGTGACCAATCCCTCGGCGCGCCACATTCCACTAACAAGGCAGGTATTTCGCCATGTTCAACATTTCTCTCTTCTAATTCCCCCTTTTGCAAAACCCAAGCCGCGAGCAGATTTCGCGCGCCTCTTTCTTCTTTCCTCTTTTTGCATTTCACGTTTCAGATTGACCTGCAACTTGCAACCTTCAACCTGAAACTTACATAGAAACTTAAAATATGACACAACATAAAATTACAGATGACCTCGATGTCCTTTTAGATGTTCTTCCAGCCAATCTGCGTCATGCAGTTGAAAAAGCCAACAACAGTGACAAGTTAATCGAAATCGTCATTGACTTGGGGCGCTTGCCTGCCGCACGTTTTGTTGAAAACGAAATTTCATTATCTGATAAAGAAATCACACGCACAGAAATTGACCATATCACCGAACGCATCGGAGATTTTGATGCCGATAATCGCGCGGGTATGGAGCGTACCCTTCATCGCATCTCTGCTATTCGTAACAGACGTGGTGCCATTGTTGGTTTAACTTGCCGTGTGGGGCGCGCCGTTTACGGAACCGTAGATATTATTCAAGATATTATCGAATCAGGAAAATCCGTTTTGATTCTCGGAAGACCTGGTGTTGGTAAAACAACATTACTCCGTGAAGCCGCGCGTATTCTTGCAGAAAATAAACGTGTTGTCATCGTTGATACATCCAATGAAATTGGTGGCGATGGTGATGTGCCACATCCTGCGGTTGGTAAAGCACGTCGTATGCAAGTGAAAGTTCCAACGCAACAACATGAAGTGATGATTGAAGCGGTTGAAAATCATAATCCCGAAGTTATCGTCATTGATGAAATTGGACGTGAGCTTGAAGCACTCGCCGCGCGTACTATTGCAGAACGTGGTGTACAACTCATCGGCACGGCGCATGGTCAAACACTTGATAATCTTTTGCTCAACCCAACCTTAAGTGATTTGGTCGGTGGTATTGAAGCCGTGACTCTTTCTGATGAAGAAGCACGCAGACGTGGCACGCAAAAAACTGTTTTGGAAAGACGTGCGCCACCAACGTTTGATGTGTTGATTGAAATTCAACATCGCGAACGTTTTGCAGTTCATCTTGATATTATGTCGGCGGTGGATTCGTTATTGCGTGATGTTCCCATGCCACCAGAGATTCGCACGCGAGATGAATCGGGCCAAGTGGTGATTGAGAAAACAGCACCCGCTAAAATTAAGTCAGAAGCGACAAAAACCACGCCTCGTTCTAAGCGTCAAGTTGTTCCTGAACCCAAGCCGAATCTTCGCTCCGAATCAATTAATCCGCCAGTGATTAATAACAATGGAACAAAGTTACAAACCGTAAAAATTTTTGCGTATGGTGTGGCTCGTAACAGGCTCATGCAAGCCGCCAAGCGACTCGGTGTGCCTGCCGTTGTGGTTGCGGATGTGAACGAAGCCGATGTATTGGTGACATTGCGAACGTATTATCGCAACCGCGAACAAACTGTGATTGATGCTGAATCTCGCGGCATGCCGATTTATGTATTGCGTGCGAATTCCGTTTCGCAAGTAGAACAATTCATCGGTGACTTGTATAACTTAACCGAACACACACCACGTGACACGATGGATGATGTACGTAGTGAAACACAACAAGCCATTGCCGCTGTTTTGAATGGTGAACGCTGGGTAGATTTACCACCTGGTCCTTCATTAGTACGCAGGCTTCAACATGAGATGGCTCGCAAAGCAGAATTGGTTTCTCATTCGTATGGCAAAGAACCGAGACGGCATGTGAGAATATTTAGGGAATAATATTAGGAGACAAAGAAACAAACTGTTTGTTTCTTTGTCTGATCTTAGGGAGTCATAATCTTGAATAGAAAATTATTAGTGAGTTCCTCGTTAATCGTTTTATGTATTGTAGTAGTTTTAGGGATTCGTTCTTATAGCAATAGATTACCTTTTACTTCGAACAATCAAGAAGTGATCATAAAATTTGAAAGATCGCCATGTTTTGGTCCTTGCCCAATATATAATATGATTATTTATGGAAGTGGCTTAGTTGTATATGAAGGTATAGATTTTGTCAAAACGCAAGGAATGCAAATTAAATTTCTTTCTCAAGAAGAAGTCAGTAGCTTGTTAACTCAATTCAAAAAAGCAGATTTTTATTCTTTAAACGATAAATATATTGCTGGACCTACTGATTTAGCTTCAATCACATTAACTGTAAATATCGATGGGGTAAATAAACAAATTTGGCACTACGGATTTATTTTTTGTGGTTCAGAGGAGGAAAATCCTGCTCCACTAGCATTATGTGAGTTAGAAGAAGATTTAGAAGAAATTGTAGAAGAATGGGTTAGAGACGATACATAGTAACTGTTTACTTGTTTTCTTGTCTAATTTATACTTCCATAATGTTCATAACTCTCGAAGGACCCGAAGGCTCTGGCAAGACATCTCACATCCCGCATCTCGTGGAACATCTGCGCGAGCAGGGACATGTCGTATTCCCAACCCGTGAACCGGGCGGCACATCTATCAGCGAGCAGATTCGCGATATTTTGCATGACATGAAAAATGCGGAAATGCACCCGCGCACGGAGACGTTGTTATATCAATCTGCACGTGCTCAAATTGTGGAACAAGTCATCAAGCCGAGATTAGCAGACAAAGAAATTGTGATTTCAGACCGATATTATGATTCGACAATTGCTTATCAAGGGTATGGACATCAACAAAACTTAGATGAAATTCGTTCTTTAGTTAAGTATGCAACTGGCGGATTAAATCCAGACTTAACCATTTTGCTTGATTTAGATATTGAAGTGGGTATGAAAAGAAAAACTCAAAATGAAGTGGAATGGAATCGTTTGGATGCATATACAGTTGAATTTCATAAGCGTGTAAGAAATGGTTATTTAGAAATGGTCAAGCAAGAGCCGAAGAGATGGGTTGTTGTGAATTCGGATCAAGAATGGAAGTCTGTACAGGAAGAATTAAGGAAAGTGGTTGTTGGGAGGTTGAAGGCGTTGCCCTGAGCCTGTCGAAGGGTCACAAGTCGAAGGTCTCTTGCTGTATAATAATTTTTATGAGTAATTCAGAGCAAGTCATCCGAAAGTGTAAAGAAGCCCTTACGAAAGTATATGGCCAAAGATTAAAGGGTGTTGTTTTGTATGGGTCAATGGCAAGAAAAGAATCTCTTCCAGATAGTGATATTGACTTGCTTGTTTTACTTGACCAACCTTTCGACTATTTTGTTGAACTTCGTCAACTTGTAGATGTTTTGTATCCAACCCAACTTGAATCAGAACAATTAATTTCTGCAAAACCAGTTTTGTATAATGATTTTGAGATGGGGAATCTATCTTTGTATCGCAACGCAAGGAGAGAGGGCGTGAAAGTTTAATGAAAGATAAATCTAAAGAAATATCTGCTAATTTAGAGAGAGCAGAAACCAATTTACAAGCCGCTAAAGATTTAATTGAAAAAGAATATTTTGATATAGCCGCGGCTCGTGCTTATTACTCTGCTTTTTATGCCGCCAGTGCTTTGTTATTAAGTGAAGGTCTTGATACAAGTAAGCATAGCGGCGTAATTGCTTTAATTCACCAGCATTTTGTGAAAACAGGAAAACTAAGTAAAGAAGAAGGGAAAAACCTAAATTGGCTGTTTGAAATTCGAGGCGTTGGAGATTATGGTGTGTCTGAGCATGTGCCAGAGGGAGAAGCAATCCGTTCAGTAAAGGTTGCAGAAAGTTTTCTTGAACAAACGAAAGAAATTCTTAAATAATTTTTAATAGAGATAAAAACATGACCGAACAATGGATGCCGAGCAATAAAAAAGAATTAATGTCTGAAATTAAAAAGGAATGGAAGTTATTAATTGACCTAGCCGAATCTTTGACAGATGAACAAATGACCAAACCTGATTCAGGTGGATGGTCACCAAAAGATAATTTGGCGCATTTAGCAGAGTGGATGAATATTTTATTGGGATATCATATAGATAAAAAGCCTGCTCATGAAGTGATTGGAATTTCAAAAGAGCAATTGCCTGAATGGGAAATTGAAGTGATTAATCCAATATTATTTGATAAAAACAAAAACCTAACGCGAAAAGAAATGATGACGAAGCTGAATCAAGTGTACGGTCAACTAGAGGCGCGTTTAGAATCAATGTCGTATGAAGATTTGTTAAAGCCACGTCGTGAAGATGACCCAGAAAAACGTCCTATCTTATTATGGGTGTTGGGCGATACTACAGAACATTTTCTTGAACATCGTGAAACGATTGAACGAGGATTAAAGTAATTTATATGAAGAATGCGTCGCACATCATAAATGAAAACGAATCTTAAATCTTTCAGTGCGACGCATCCCGGATAAAAACAATGACAGCAGAATCAGAAGTTGATATTAAATATCTAAAAGCCGCAGGGCGTGTGGTGGCAGGCGCATTGAAAAAAATGATGAAACATGCACAGCCCGGCATCACCACTGCCGAGTTGGATAACATCGGCAAAGAATTTCTTGAAAAAGAAGGTGCTAAGTCTGCGCCGCAAGCCATGTATGATTTTCCCGGCGCAACCTGCATTAGCATTTCGCCCGTCATTGCGCATGGCATTCCGAATGATTATGTTTTGAAAGAAGGCGAGTTAATTAATATTGATGTATCGGCTGAGCTCGATGGTTATTTTGCAGATACAGGTGCTTCGATGATTGTTGCAAAAAGAATTCCTGAACTTGAAAAACTTTTGGATGCAACAAAATCAGCATTGAATAAAGCCGTTCATGCCGCTAAAGCAGGCGCGTTATTAAATTCAATTGGAAAAACGATTCAAGATGAAGCAACTCGCAAAGGCTATGGTGTCATTTATGATTTGACGGGTCATGGCATTGGGCGCAAATTACATGATGAGCCATCGAACATTCATAATTTTCATAACCCATCAGACCGCCGCACACTTAACGAAGGCTTGGTTCTTGCTATTGAACCTTTTCTTACCACCGGCAAAGGTCGCGTGGTGGAAAAGAAAGATGGCTGGTCTTTACAAACAGCAGATAAAACCATCGCCGCACAATTCGAGCATACGATTATTGTCACAAAGAATGAGCCGATTATTTTGACTTTGTAACAAGCCCCAAGAATGAAATATAATCAATATATATGATTGCAACCTTACAAGGACAAATATCTCATATCGAAGACAATGCCCTCATCATTGAAGTTGGTGGTGTGGGATTAAGAGTCTTCGTCCCTGCGCCACTGCGTACAAGGTCTAAGGCAGGAGAAATGCTGTTTTTGTTCACCCATTTACAGGTCAGGGAAGATGCGTTGACGTTGTATGGATTTGAGTCACAGGCGGATAAAGATTTATTCAACACATTACTCGGCGTGGATGGAGTCGGACCGAAAGTAGCGTTATCTGTTTTATCATCTATGACGTTAGATGCAATTCAACGAGCCATTTTTGCAGACGAAGGCGACTTATTAAGCAAAGTGCCAGGTGTGGGAAAAAAGACTGCCCAAAAAATGGCGTTGCATTTGAAAGATAAATTGAAACCAACCGATGCACTTTCAAAACTTGGAGCACTAGCAGATTATGACAGTGAAGTGTTGGCGGCATTGACTGCCTTGGGCTATTCCGTCGTGGAAGCACAAGCAGCGATACAATCTTTGCCAAAAGATGCACCAACCGATGTAGAAGAAAGATTGCGATTGACTTTGGGATATTTCCAATAATTATTTCTTTGTTAAATTTTATGTAGGGGCGAGGTGACCTCGCCCCTACATTGTTATATGGAGACAATATGTTAAAAAAGAAAATTGCATTTATCGGACCAGGCGTGATGGCAGAAGCGATGATCACAGGTTTGCTACGCAAAAAACTTGCGGACGCGAAAAACATTATTGCGTCTGGTCCGCGTGACGAACGGATGAATGAATTAAATAAAAAATATGGAATTAAAACCACAACCGATAATTCATCTGCAATTCATGGCGCGGATGTAGTTGTGTTATCTGTCAAACCGCAAAGATTAACCGAAGTGATGAAAGGACTGAAAGGGATTCGTTCGGATGCTTTGGTTCTTTCTATTATTGCTGGCGCGAATATCAAAAAAATAAGTACTGGACTCAAACATAAAGCCATTGTTCGTTCGATGCCGAATACACCTGGTCAAATTGGCGAAGGGATTACAGTTTGGACTTCATCCAAAGAAGTGACGAAAGAACAGCAAGAAATGACTCGTGCGATTCTCGGCGCATTAGGTGAAGAAGTTTTTGTAGAAGATGAATCGTATTTGGATATGGCAACAGCATTATCAGGCTCAGGACCTGCTTATGTTTTTCTTTTCACCGAAGCCTTGATTGATGCTGGTGTGCACATGGGTTTTCCAAGAAGAATTGCAGAACAATTGGTTTTGCAAACCATTAAAGGCTCGGCTTCGTTTTATCAAGGACAAAGTAGACATCCTGCTACTTTGAGAAATCAAGTCACTTCGCCGGGCGGGACATCTGCTGAGGCGTTGTATTATTTAGAGAAAGCAGGTTTTCGCACTGCCATTTCACGTGCGGTTTGGGCGGCATATCAAAGGTCACTGGAGTTGGGGAAGGAAAAGCCGGGTCATGTGGATGTGGAGGAGGAGAAGTAAATTACTTTTTACTAAGAATTAATACATGCTCTTTCTTAATCCCATCACCATTCCATAACCCATATTTCATATGATGATGTTGAATAGCATACGAGAAATTTTTTTCAAACTTAAAGTTTTTAGAGGCTAATTTTGAAATAAAGTCTGCAGTTTTTACAGGTATTCCACAACATACAGAATCACCAACTACAAAAATAGCTTTTGATAAATTTGGTGTTGCTTGTGCCAATAATTTAAAAAACTTATCCATCGCATAAAAATAATGGCGAACAGTTCGTCCATTAACTTTATTTATTTTTTCAATTTTCTTAATTGTCTTATCTAATTCAGGAATATTAAATACAACTTGTTAATCCCAATCTAAGCGACGAACTAATTTTCTGCCAATATAGGTATGTGTTAATGAAACTTGCTCATCTTGGCTTTTAACAAACTTAAGCCAATACATCTCTAAATAATGCCTACGACTATACTCAACAGCACGGCAGTAAGGTGGTGAGGTAATAATTAAAGAAACATCTTCAAAAGATTTCTTCTTTTTAAGAATATCGTTCACATTGCCTGAAAATATATTTACAGAAACATTGTCAGCGGATTTTTTAGAAGCTTTCCAAAGTTCTGCCATGTTTTGGATTTCAGATTCAACTTTAGAGAAAAAAGTTTTATAAACACTTATTTTTCTTGTTTTATTTTTTTTAGATTGAATAGAGGTTACCTCTAGCCCGGATACAGTACCAGGTTCTGCATTAGAGACACGTCGAATAATAGAAGCAAAACAAGCTTTGAAAAAATCACGTGATTTGTTTCTTATTTTTACGGAGTCTATAGTTTTTAATATCTGTGCTAAATCAATAATTACATACAATCTAAACCAATGCGGAATATTAGGTATAGGCGGAATTGGCAATCTGTTTTTTTCTACATTAAATTTCCTAACACTTATATCCCCTCCTTCTATTTTTTCTACTTTAGAATGTAACTCGATTTTATTTGATAAGGCTCTTTTTAATACCTCAAACTCTTTTTTTAAAGTTTCAGGCTCTATAGGTGTAGACTTTACTTTGCTAATATAAATTGCTATTGGATCAACATCAATTCCAATTGAATCTATTCCTTTTGCTAGTGCTTCTACTTGAACTGTTCCACTCCCCATAAAGGGGTCAAGAATTACGCCGTCTTCATAAAAAGTATCTATTGCCCATCTGACGATTGGGGGATGAAATTTGGCAGGGAACTTAAACAGCGGATGAGTAAACTCGCGTTTGCCATTTGGGGAATCTATCCAATAAGAGGCTCCTTGTTCAGGAGCCTTCGGTAACTGTTTTACTGTTTTATGACCCCTTTTACTAAGATTTCTAATAGTTTTTTGTGTCATTTTATTTCTTTTTAATCTTATTCTTTTTTTCAGAATTTTCGATACTTTTCAGTAAAGCTTTACTTGTTGTAGATGGAGTTTCTTGTTTCAAAGCGTTTCCAATTGCCTCTAAAACTTTATCAGGATGGGTCTGTAACTCTACAACATCCCCAGATTGAATACTTATATATTCAGGCACTAACGAAGAAATTGATTGAAGCCATTCAAGGATTTCTTTTTTTCCTAGTGGTTTAAGTTTGTCATCTTGCCATTTAATATCAGCAATTTGTACAGATTCTTTTGTGGTAGATTGCATTTTGTATATTACATGTAAGATCTCTGAAATTGGAGGAACAGATACGCTTTCATTTACAAAATCCAAAATCCATTTTCGACTTTCAGAAGGTGAACAACAATTTTCAAAAAGACCTCTTAGTTTGTGCAGACCTAATCGTTTTGTAGATGCTGTTTCAACTAGTAATGCGAAATCTTCAACTTCAATAAGAGTTATTTTTCCTTGCATTCTAGCTTCCTTGATTACAGCAGAGTTTTCTTCTTTTTTATCAGAAAATTGCTTACCAATCACTACAGAAAAATCAGCCTTATAGTCTTGCCGATGTCGGGCTATTCCTGAAATATTTACATTACCCGTTTGTACGCGGTCATTCTTTGTGCTTTTAGCATCATATGTAATTGAGTATTTTGCTACACCTTGAACATCTTGGCGAAAACCTAAATTGGCAGTGGCTAATCCATCAGGTTTTCCAGCTAGTCCTAAAGGCACTACATCAAACCCTAAACTTCGAAAACCTTTGGCTAAAGCTTTTTCTAGCGCACCCTCATCACTAGCAGATTCCCGTAGCATTTGTGCAACCAATGGAGCACTAAGGCGATCAGATGAATAAACAAGTTCTCGAAGAAAATTATCTTTTTTTGAGAGAATTTCATTAATATCTTCAGAGTGCATGTCAATGCTATAGAGATGTGCCTCAGTAAGAATTTCAGCTACTCCCCAAATTTGAAGAGGCTCTTGATTCTTGAAATAATCCTGATAATTAACATAAAATGGGTGAAGACTATTAATAACTATATTGTTGTTTACTGCATCAAACATAGCTATTGGGGACTCAATACCCAATGCTTCAAATACAATGTCTTTTACGAATTCTTTTTCAGAGTCTATTGCAGTAGCGTCTACTAACTTTTCAACAAATTGTTGATTTTCTTCTTTAGTTAGTCCTGTAGGAATTCTTGTTAAACGTGGAAAAGGTATTTGACCTTGTATAGCTTTTGTTACCATTTCAACTATAGGACGTTTAAGAAAACCTTGGGGTATTTTTCCAAGCCGTATAGAAAGTAATTTTTTATCCGACTCTTCTATAATCCATTTTTCATACCAACTTCCAGCTTCATAAAACTTTGCAGTTAAGTATTTCTTTAATTCGTTGGTGGCGTCCTTTTCAGCAACACCTTCTCGACTTGAAAGTAAGAATTTATTCAAACCATTACAATGAACAACTAGTCTAAATCTGTTAAAAGTTTTATGCGAAAGTGGATGAACACCAAATAATTCATCATGCATATTTATTAATCTATTCATAACCATAACAAAGAAACCATGACTTCTTCCCCATTCCGCTGATTTCCCCCCTGTCAAGGTATTTTCATATATTTATACAAATCCGGTTATTCTCCCTAATGTTGGGAGAGTTACACCAAATTTCTCTTCGTCAGGTAGCATGTCATTTTTGTCGGAAATGAAGCCTAAATTGTCAGCAACTTTGTCATTTTTTCCAATAATTAGTTTATTAATTGGCTTCGTATCTAATTTAATAGGCTTAATTTCTTTATTGTTTAAATAAGACTTAAAATCTGGCGTAAGTGGCATAGCAGTTGATAAGACCCATTCAAGCCTACCCGGTTTTAAATCCTTAACCATTGGTTTCAAATTGCTCAGTATAGAAACTGTCCAAGAATCGACATTATTGTTAAATAATATATTTAAGTCAAAGTTCATTGTTGCTAAAGTTTTTAAGGCCTCCTTAGCTTCGTCTTTACTTAAATTTCTTACGTCAAGATTCAACTTTGAATTTTCTGCTGTTTTGTTATTATCTAAATTTGAATAAAACATAGTAACTGCAAGATATTTATTTTTCTGCTTGCAGATATGAGTTAACTCTCTCGAAAGTACCCAAGTTGCTAATTTACCAATTCCAAATTTCCCAATTGGCAACCTTTTATTTTTGTCTATCTTCTGCTCGTCCGCTTTAGCACTCTCTCCTATTTTCCATAATGCTTTTAATCCATCAATATCCATACTATCACCATCATCTACTACTGCAATGATAGCATTTTCAGAATCTATGTCTTGTGAAATAAGAACATGCACCCAACTAGCAAACGCATCAAATGAATTTGCTACTAATTCCTCTATTGCTTTAGTGGGGCTTGAATATAAACCGCCCGAAAATAACTCTAAGATTTTATAGCTAATTTCAACAGGAATTTCATTAGTTTTCTTTCCAATTGTTGTGAATATAGGATTTTGTTTAGCCATCTTTTCCTCGCATTTAGGCGTTAATGGAACAAGTGTGCGATTATTATAAGCCAAAATAAAATCGTGAATAGGTTAAAATTCATCAACTTTTAGATTAAAAAGACTTGGGATAATTTATTATGACTCAATACTTTTTCACTGATGAATCTGGAGATGCGGGTCTGGAAGGACAAGCAAGTTCTTCTAGTCATTTTGTGATTGCAATGGTTCAACTGCCTGAACGAGTTTCTTTAACTCCATTAGTGAATTTGCGAAAGACTTTGAATTTATCTCCCATATTTGAGTTTAAGTATCATAAAACCACAAGTAGCCAAAAAGACCGTTTTTTCAAAGATATATTAGAAATCCCTTTTCGTGTTCGAGTTGCAGTATTAGATAAATCCATGATTGGTTTTATGTTTGACAATTTATCTCCACAGCAATTAACCATTGAATTGCTAGTAAGATTAACAATGCGAGCCAGTGAATTAGATATCTCAAATGATGTTCTAATCATAGATGGTGCAACACCTTCGTTCTCTAGGAATTTGCGAGTTCAATTTTCTGAAAGATGTAAAAGAGAAGAAAGAATCAGACCATTCAAAAATATTATTGGTGCTGACTCAAAGAATGAAGATGGTTTGCAATTGGCTGATATGATTGCTGGAGCAGTTCGTTTGCAGGCAATGGAAATTTCAATAGAACATTTTCAAATGATTTCCCCTCGAATTGTAGATTATTGGAAAATCCCTTAAATAAAACACCCCAAACTATTCTCTTTCGAGAAAGACAGCCTCTCTTGGCTACCTTATTGTTTGGGGCGGGTAAAACGGTCTAACCGTTTTATTAATGATTACATTATAGCCAACTTCCGCAACTAACGCAAGTTACGCAACTAACGCAAAAATACTGCTTTATAATTCGGGGGCATTTTTAACTATGACACTCATCACCACCAACTCACTCACCAAATCATACGGCGCGACGGATATTTTCGCCAACCTCACTCTTTCGATTGAGAAAGGTTCACGCTTGGGCATTGTCGGTCCGAATGGCGTGGGCAAGACCACGCTGTTGCGAATCCTGGCTGGGGATGATGAAAGTTCCAAAGGAACAGTCACCCGCTCGAAGGGAGTCCGAAGCGGATATTTATCGCAAGAAGCCGATTTCAAAATGGAAGGCACGCTTTGGGATGCGTGTCATTCCGTCTTCGAAAATT
The DNA here is from genome assembly GCA_016789365.1 of Anaerolineales bacterium. Lineage (GTDB taxonomy): Bacteria > Chloroflexota > Anaerolineae > Anaerolineales > Villigracilaceae > Villigracilis. The sequence continues at coordinate 1,167 of JAEURH010000023.1, read as the reverse complement.
TAATCAAGCAGCAAAATGAATTGCATCGCCTCGAAGAATTGATGGCGACGAATCACGATGTGCTGGAAGAATATGGAAAGTTGCAACAGGATTTTGAACGTGCTGGCGGATATACCTATGAAACGCGCATCAAGCAAGTGTTAACAGGTTTAGGATTTGATACTGCGGATTATGAACTTTCTTTGGAGCATTTATCTGGCGGACAACGCACGCGTGCCTTTTTAGCACGCCTCTTACTTTCTGACCCAGATTTGTTACTGCTCGACGAACCTACGAATCATCTGGATATTCGTGCTGTTGAATGGCTTGAAGGATATTTGAATCAGTGGGAAGGCGCGGCAGTCATTGTTTCGCATGATAGATATTTCTTGGATAAAGTAAGTAACATTATTTTTGAAATGTTGCCCGGTGCCAGTGAAACGTATTACGGAAATTACACAGCCTATTTAAAACAACGTGAAGAGCGCATTGCTCGCAGACAAGAAGTGTTTGAAAGTGAAAAAGAAAAATTAAATAAAGAGATGGAATACATCCGCAAAAATGTTGCGGGACAAAATGTATTGCAAGCAAAAGGCAGATTGAAACGTTTGTCGCGTTTAATTCAAGCCATTGAACAAGTTGGGTTTGAAGCGGCGTTGAATCAAAAATGGAGCGAAACCGCAGACGAAATTTCTGTCACAACTTCTATTATGAGTGTAGAAGAAGCAGGCAAGCGGATTAATGCGTTAAAGTCACCTGTGCGAACTTTACCGAATTTGCATTTGAGACTTGGCTCTGAAAAACGCTCTGGTGATTTGGTCATTCGCACAAAAGATTTACAAGTCGGTTTCACCGACAAATTTTTATTCAAGTCACCTGATATTGAATTGAGACGACAAGATTGTGCCGCATTGATTGGTCCGAATGGGGCAGGGAAATCTACTTTCTTGAAAACGATTTTAGGTCAATTAGAACCTCTGGCTGGTGAAGTGATTCTCGGCTCAAGTTTACACATCGGTTATTTTGCACAAGCACATGAAGGTCTTGACCCGAATAAAACTTTGCTCGAAGAAATTGATTCGATTATGCCGAATTGGTTACCAGGGCAAATTCGCGATTATCTTGGAAAATATTTATTCAGTGGCGAAGATGTGTATAAAAAAGTATCCATGCTTTCCGGTGGTGAGC
>JAEURH010000239.1 GCA_016789365.1 Anaerolineales bacterium | reverse complement strand
CGGGACAATATTATGTTATTTTCATGCGAAAATAAATCTTTTATGATTTCAATAACATGACTCTTCTGCTATTAGCGGTTAGCCTCCTTTTTTGGATAAGTTTAGGCGCTATCGTATATACATACTTTGGTTATCCAATTCTGATTGCGCTGATACCTTCTTACAAAAAAAGAGATGTAACTCGAAACTATACTCCTGTTTCGGTCACACTATTAATAGCGGCATATAACGAAAAAACTGTTATTGAAGAAAAAATAAAAAATAGCTTAACTATTGAATACCCCAAAGATAAACTTCAAATCTTAGTGGTTACAGATGGGTCAGATGATGGAACAAACCTGATTGTTCAACCGTATGAAGGTGGCAATGTAAAACTTTTACACCAACCAGAGCGCAAAGGCAAAATGGCGGCTATTAATCGCGCAATACCTCACGCAACAGGAGAAATTATTATATTTTCTGATGCAAATAATTTTTACAAGCAAGACACTATCCAAAAACTTATTCAGCCTTTTAGCGACCCGCAAGTTGGCGCAGTGAGTGGTTCGAAAGTTATCGAAAAGGGAGACGGTGAATTAGGAAATTCAGAAGGGTTGTATTGGAAGTACGAATCGTTCATCAAGAAACAAGAAAGCCGAGTGAGTAGCTGTACGAGTGTCGCAGGCGAAATTCTTGCGATTAGAAAAAGTTTATATTCCATTCCTCCTAATCATGTTATTAATGATGATTTTTTTTCTGCTATGAAAATTCTTAGGCAAGGATATAAATTAGTGTATGTAGAGGATGCAAAATCTATAGAGCGCATCTCACCTAGCGCAAAAG
>JAEURH010000238.1 GCA_016789365.1 Anaerolineales bacterium | reverse complement strand
ACTACACGGTCGAGTTCTACTACAATCCCCGTAGTGCACCGCCACACATTCAAGACAAATTTGGATGGAGCGGAGAAGGGATGACAGACAAGAACTTCTTGAACACGACAATCAGGCCTGGACAGCGAGTTGTCTACACCACGCTTAAATTGACACGAGAGCAAATCCTGCGAACTGGGCAATGGCGAGACAAGGTGCCGGTTATTCAAACCAAGAACTTCGAGTTGACGGAGAACTTCCGCAACAATGATCAAGCGATCAAGATTCCCGGTTTGCGAGGCACAACGCCGAATCCAGGTGACCAAAGGACGCAATCCCTTCGCGATCCTTAGATAAAATAGTGGAGCGCCATCGGCAGAATGCTAAACTTAAGGCATCCTGCCGGGAACCACGCGGCAGCAGGCCGGTGAACCCCGCCAGGACCGGAAGGTAGCAACGGTAAGTCGAACCTCTGTGCGATGTGGACCTCCCGGCGCTCCACATTCGATTGACCATGAGCCGCGTTGCCCTTTACCGAAAGTATCGATCCCAAACGTTTGGAGATTTGATCGGGCAGGAGCACGTCGTGCGTACCCTTCAAAATGCCGTCAAGTCCGGAAGTGTCAATCATGCTTACCTCTTCACTGGGCCGAGGGGAACAGGAAAAACATCTTCAGCGCGGCTCCTTGCCAAAGTTCTGAATTGTCCAAATCAGAAAAATGGGGAGCCATGCAATGAGTGCGACCTCTGTATCTCAATCACGGAAGGGCATTGCATGGACGTGATGGAGATGGACGCTGCGAGTGAAGCTGGCGTCGACGACGTACGACGATTGATAGTGGACAT
>JAEURH010000237.1 GCA_016789365.1 Anaerolineales bacterium | reverse complement strand
AGGTATAGCATGAAGACAATGGGGAACGTAGTCAGGGCAGGACTGATCATGACCGTCGCCGTCATGGCGGCGACGGCGCAGGCGGAGGATTCCATCATTCCCGCAGATATGGTCTACGTGGGACAAGGACCGTCGATCATGGGATTAGACAAGGCTCCACCGGCAGATTCCGGCCGCCGGCTGACGCTGTACGATAAACGGATGAAGACGCCCTTGTCTGCCGAAGCGTTCAACGACGAAGGGCCGGCGCATATGGTGTTCCTGGATTCCTATCTCATCGATAAGTACGAGGTGTCGAACAAGGACTATGGCGCCTTCATCAAGGCGACCGGTCATCCGGCGCCGGCCTACTGGGACGATCCGCGCTTGAACAAGCCTCAGCAGCCGGTGGTGGGCGTCAACTGGATCGACGCCAAAACCTACTGCGAATATCGCGGGAAGCGGTTACCCACCGAAGCCGAATGGGAAAAAGCAGCCCGCGGCCCGCACGGCAACCTCTATCCCTGGGGCAACGACTTCGATTCCAACAAGGCCAATTATGACAGGCATCATGATGCGACCCTGCCGGTGGATTCTCATCCGGAGGGCGCCAGCTACTACGGCGTGTACAACATGGCGGGGAATGTCTTCGAATGGGTGGGCGACTGGTATGACCCGAAATACTACGGGAGACTCGAAACCATGGTGAATCCCACCGGTCCGGAAAAACCCTTGTGGATCGGGGGAACCGGGACCTACGTGGACCGCTTGACCGTCGGCGAGAAGCGCGCCATCCGCGGTGGCTCGTGGATCGCGCCGGAAGGCACGATTCGCTCGACGCACCGGT
>JAEURH010000236.1 GCA_016789365.1 Anaerolineales bacterium | reverse complement strand
AAATTTAGGCGTATAGTTGGCTAATAATTCGCATAAGACCCTTGTATGGAGTCTTATATGGCAAATCTTCCATATAATACCCTAATTTGGGGTCTTATACGGAAAAAGTCAATATAAGCCCCCGTATGGGGTGGTTATACGGAAAGTTTCCGTATAATACCTAGTTAGGTGCTTGTCATTTTTTCAATTCATTGGGTTGTGAAAAATTAGCAGGATGATATGCCAAAAGCCAAAGGCGCAAGTGAAAAAGATATGTTTGGTCATCCCGTTAGAAAACGGGTTGATAAATATGAAAGAATGTTGGCAAAGAGCGATAAAGAAACTTTCGCCAGCAGAGTCGAAAGGCTCAAATTTGTAGATGGCATCATTGGCAATATAGGCATGTTGGGCAGTATGGAAACAGTCTTTATTTTTCGAGAAGCAGGCTGGGCTTATATTAACGGCGCTTTTATTTCTACCATCATGCTCTCTCAAGCCTTTATTGAGCGCAGGCTTCACGACTTAATGTTTGAAAAAGGTTTTGAAAGTGAAGCAAAACACGGGGCGCAATCAATTATCAAGTTTTGTCGCAAAAATCAATTGGTGAGTGATTTTTTACTGGATAAGTTTGACCGATTACGCCAAATCAGAAATCCTTTTGTGCATGTGAAATCGTCTGACCATCCATTCTCACTAGACCAGCGTATGTTTACCGAAAAGATACAACCAAATGATTTAATTGAAAACGACGCAAAAGAAGCCTTATCGTTGATGTACACTTTACTTCTTACTCGTCTATAATTAGCAAAGGTTCTTTTCAATTCAACCGCACCTAACAAAGCGTGCACCCGAC
>JAEURH010000235.1 GCA_016789365.1 Anaerolineales bacterium | reverse complement strand
AAGTAGCGGCGACGGCTAAAATCGTTTTGGTCACATTTGATTATGAAGGTTTGAAACCGATTCCAGTTCCAAGTGAATGGCGAAAGAAGATTTCAGAATTTGAGGGGATTTAATTTATGTCTCTCCCAACTATTGACGAAAAATATTTTACAAATTTCCTTGTTGAATTATTAAACATCGCATCACCAACTGGATTTGCCAGCCCAGCGATTGATTTTGTAGAAAAAGAATTATCTAAATACAAACAACTTGAATTATCAAGAACGCGAAAAGGGGCTTTAGTGGCGAAGTGGAAAGTAGAAAGTAGTTTACCGCCTGTTGCATTGACTGCTCACGTAGACACGTTAGGTGCAGTGGTTAAAGAAATTAAATCAAATGGAAGATTGAAATTAAGCAAAATTGGTGGCGTGCAATGGAATACTGTCGAAACCGAAGGTGTGTGGATTATTACATCTAAAGGTGAAAAGATTCGTGGTTCGATATTAATTGATACTGCGTCTGGTCATATTTATTCGGATAACAATACACCACGTAATGATGCTCACATGGAAGTTCGTATTGATGCGAAGACAACTTCTGCAAAAGAAACGCGAGAATCAGGAATCAATGTCGGGGATTGTGTTGCATTTGATCCGCGTGTTGAAGTGACAAATGGATTTATTCGTTCACGTTTTCTTGATGACAAAGCGTGTGTCGCAAATCTCGTAGCGAGTATAAAGTCGATTGCTGAATCAGGTCGAAGTCCAGAAAGAAGCGTGTACTTTCACATCTCCAATTATGAAGAAGTGGGTCATGGTGCATCGGCTGGAATCCCAGATGATGTTGCGGAATTAAT
>JAEURH010000234.1 GCA_016789365.1 Anaerolineales bacterium | reverse complement strand
CCGTGCCCGTCGGTGGCGCCGGAACCCGCCGGCGGACTCGAGCGCGTCATGTCCCGCGAGGCGCTGACCAGCACGCGTCCGGTGGCGAATTCCGTATGCGTCGCCCGGACGCCCGTGTCGATCACGTTGATGCGGATGTTCCGTCCGGTGATGCCTTGATCGTGGACAGCCAACGCGCGCGAGTGCGAGGCCGCGTTGGAGATCGAGCGTTCCTGGGCCTTGGTCAGGGAGAGGCCGGCCGTACCGTCGGAAGTTGCCTCGGCCGAATGGACGGCAATGGGCGCCAGGGCGGTACAGGCGCCGGCAACGGCGAGGGTCAGGACTCGGCGGGAGGGACTGGGCATTCGGTTTCCTTTGGCGTTGTGTGCGCAATCGCGCAAAGGCATTCCCGCGGTGCCGGGAGATCACGAACTCCCTGCCGGCAACCCCGCTGTCGTGGGCGAGTACGTCGCCGTTAGACCGGAGGTTTTGCGTCGCTGCCTTTCGGCAGGTTTGCCCTTGTGCAGGACGCGGCATGAGGGGTGCGTCCCGCGCGCGGCATTGCAAGATCCGTGCATGTGATGCCCTGGCAGCCGTCTCGCATGGACGGAGCGCGCAGCTCCGGGAGGTCCGACCGTACTGCGGGTGTGGTGACGTCTCGGACATCGTTGCCGGAATTCGTCACCACGCCACGGAAGGCATGCTCCCTGCGAATGGCTGCGCCTGTCCGGGCTGCGTCCCAGGTTCGACAGACTCGCCCGCGCGTTCTCGAGATGCCGCCTTCAGCTTTCAGCATTGCTGCCGATCAAGCGTTGAACTGATTCTCTGTCGAGCTTTTTCCGCGTCACCACATGGCC
>JAEURH010000233.1 GCA_016789365.1 Anaerolineales bacterium | reverse complement strand
AGCCGTATCCCCGCCGGTCGCTGGGCAGAGCCGGATGACTTTGTGGGCGTAACGGTTTTCCTTGCCAGCGCCGCGAGTGACTATGTGAACGGAACCATCATCACGGTGGATGGCGGCTGGATGGGGAGGTAGTAGATAAGAATTAAAAATTGGGAATTAAGAATGAAGAATTAGGATTGAGTAGAATAGTGTTGGATATAAAGTGAAAGCAAACAAAAAGGTTTTCGCTCCCCTCTCCTGAAGGAGAGGGGTTGGGGGTGAGGTAAAATAAGAATACGGTTGTTTTTTAGAGAATGGATAAAACGAAAATGAATTAAACAAAATCCTTCCTCCCCTCTCCTGGAGGAGAGGGGCAGGGGGTGAGGTAATATGGAAATACGATTTCACAACAGCGCCCGGGAAGTACGTACGATGACGACCGACGAGTTGCGCAGCAACTTCCTTATACAGTCGGTCATGCAGGCCAACGCGATCAACCTCGTGTATTCGCATTACGACCGTATGATCATCGGTGGCGTGATGCCGGTTGCCAAAACCGTTTGGCTTCCGACTTATGATACGCTCAAAGCAAAGTTCTTTCTCGAAAGAAGAGAGATCGGGATCATCAACGTAGGCGGCGATGGCGAGATCATCGTCAACGGAAAAACCTTCGCCCTGCGCAAACTCGATTGCCTCTACATTGGCAAAGGCAACGCGAAGGTTGGTTTCAGGAGTAAGAAGAAAGAGAATCCCGCGAAATTCTACCTGCTTTCGGCCCCGGCGCATCATGCCTATCCCACACGCCTGCTGACAAAGGAAAAGGCCATGCCCATGGAACTCGGCGCAGCGGCTACCGCCACCCA
>JAEURH010000232.1 GCA_016789365.1 Anaerolineales bacterium | reverse complement strand
ATCCACGCGCTTGTGCTTTGCGACTAATATCATCCATTAATTCATCAAGTGAGATGGACGGGTTTTCAAACTCTCTCAACCACAAAGTCATCAGAATTTGCATTTTCTTTTTATCTGCTAGAGGCGCATTTTCATAAATTCTAGCAGTTTCATTGTCTAAGGGTATGTTTACAATCACCATATTTCACCTCGTTCAAAACTATTATACACAAATATATTATTTTATTTCAATTGCTTGTTTACTTCTAATCGACTCCACCGCCGCAAAAGAGGTTTTAATGAAAATACAAAAGAGATAGATGAATTGTTTATGAAATTATTTTTTCCAACTCTGAAATTAAAAATCAAACTTATCCCGCGACATAATAAACCTGTGCTGAATCTAAAATGGCTTTGCGGCGAATCGGATTTCTGCTGGCACTAATTCCTTGATAGGTTAATAAATCAACATCCCGACCAAAAATCTTTTTTAATTCTTCAGGCATGGCAAAAAAAGCCAAGCCAGGTGTATAACCTTTTTCAAATTCCACCAAAATATCTACGTCACTGGTTGACTTGAAATCCTCACGTAAAACTGAGCCAAAAAACGCAAGTTTTTGGATGCGATATTTTTTACAAAATTCAGCCAGTTTTTTGTCAGGTACTTTTATCTTTACCATATTTGAATTATACCTGTTGATTTATTATCTTAATAAGGGCGAGGAAACCTCGCCCCTACTCGACCATCGTTTTTTATTTTATTTCAATGATTTGTTTACTTCTCACTGATTCCACCGCCGCAAAAGAGGCTTTGGTGACTCCAATCAACTGTTCGTAAGGAAGCGGTGGTTCGTTGCCTTCTTTAAT
>JAEURH010000231.1 GCA_016789365.1 Anaerolineales bacterium | reverse complement strand
GTAGATGTTTCTGGGCTGAATGGTGACGTAATCATCGAAGATGACTTTGGAAATATCATCCTTGCAGACATCACAGGTGGAGTGAATGTAGATAATAATAGTGGTGAAGTTGATATTCGTTCTATCAATGCGGGCACTGACGATGTAACCATTTCCACAGACTTTGGTAGATTAAATTTAGAGCAAGTCAACGGCAACAATATCTCTGTCACATCTAATAGCGGAACTCTTGAATTGAGTAATGTCCGCGCTACAGGTGAGCTTTTTGCAAAGTCTGATTTTGGGAATGTCATTTTTGAAAATGGTTCTGCCGCCTCTTTGAATATGGAAACGAACAGCGGCAAAATCAATCTTACAAAAGTAAGCGTTCGTAATGAGTTAATCATTGACAATGATTTTGGTGATATTGAATTAATTCAAGTAACCGCAAACTCTTATGATTTGCATACTAATAGCGGCTCCATTTCAGTGGATGGTGCAAAAGGCAAACTTAAAGCCTATACCGATTTTGGAAATATTGTAATCACAAATGCAATCACTGTTACATTAGATGTAAAAACAAACAGTGGCTCTGTTGAATTTAGTGGCTCGTTAGGCGAAGGTCAGCATTATGTAAAATCCGATTTTGGAAATATTGATATGGTCTTGCCAAGCGACTCAAATCTCAATGTAAATTTCACAACTGATTTTGGAAACATCAAATCTGAAATTCCAATCACAGTTACATTGAACGAAGATTCAGATTCAAGCGGTGGTGAAATCGTTGGTGTCATTAACGATGGAGGTGCTGAACTCGATGCTCATACGAACAGCGGTTCAATCACAATCACAGCCATCAAGTAAAATAACAGGGCTTGGAGAAATTTCAAG
>JAEURH010000230.1 GCA_016789365.1 Anaerolineales bacterium | reverse complement strand
GCATGTTGAATGTTGAAACAGATGGCGTTGCGATTAATAAACATTTGTTTCGCATGGGGCAGGGATATTTTAATTACCCAACGCCTGACGGTTATTCAGACCACAGCCAAACATGGCAAGGAAATTTAATGCCACGCTGGCAATTTGCATTTGAATTGATGCGAGATGAAATGGAAAATACAAAACATAATTTACAAAATTTATTAAATGTTTTGTTGACTGAAAATTTAGAAGAAGATATTGATGCGATTTCATCTTTATTATTAGGCTCACCAATAGAACGCCTCATTCGTGACCAGTTAATTGATTCTGTTACCTCAGCAGGTGCCAACGCTGACGAAGCCTTGCAAGTCATCACCGCAAGTTTAATCGCCTCACCTGCTTTTCAATGGAGATGACCCTCGGTGGTCGAGTAGCCCGAATGAAATGAGGGCGTATCGAGACCACAAATTAAAAGTGAAAATAAAATTGAAGGATGTGGTCTCGATACTTTGCTCGTTACACTCGCAAATACTCGACCACCGTTTGAAATGGAGATTACTATGTTACACACCCTACCAATGATTAATAAAACATGGATGCCACGACTCGCCTTTGCACCACAAAATACAGCACCGCGCGGAGATACATTAATGGTTGTCTTTCTTCGCGGCGCGGCAGATGTATTAAACATGGTTGTACCACATGGCGAAGATGCCTATTATCAATTACGTCCATCATTGGGAATCGCAAGACCTGATGATTCACGCACAAAGAAAGAAGAACGTGCTGTTGATTTAGATGGATTCTTTGGTTTGCATCCAAACATGTATCCATTGATTGATGCATGGTCTGATGAACAACTTGCAATCATTCATGCTTGCGGTGCACCT
>JAEURH010000022.1 GCA_016789365.1 Anaerolineales bacterium | reverse complement strand
TGGTGCGTCTCTAAAAAACGTAATCATTGGCGATAATGTTTCACTTGGTGGCAAGCTATATATTCGGATGCGTAAAAACGGGCGTATTTTGATTAAGAACGGCGCTTCATTTGGTACTGACGTATGGTTGGTAACTGCCAACGAAGCGGAATTTATCATCGGAGAAAATTCTGCTTTAAGCAGTTATAGCATTTTTAATGGCGGACACGGCATTACCATTGGTTCAGATTGTGTCTTTGCTGGCTTTGTTTATGTAAATTCATCTGAACACCACAGTAAACGAGACCAAATCATCCGCAAGCAAGGATATTACGGTTCACCCGTATTTATTGGCAATGATGTTTGGCTTGGCGGGCATGTCACCGTAACGCAAGGTGTGACGATTGGCGATGGTGCAGTGATTGGTGCAAATGCCGTTGTTACGAAAGATATCCCACCTTATGCCATTGCTGTGGGTAGCCCAGCCAAAGTGCTTAAGTATCGAGAATAATGGTTTATGAAAACAATTGCAATTTTGAACGACGTGCATGATGCCGATTATGTAGTTCAACATCGCGCACAATTTGATAGCATGACTTTAATCTCTACCCATGCCGCAGTGGATGATTACTTAGAGGCTCATGGTTTATTTTGCACGCCTCTATCCTCTTTTTTGACCATAACAGATTTAATCAAACTCTATAAAGAAGCGCCACCCAAAACAGATGATTTATTGAACCACCTTGACTCTTTATTTGCTGATGAGTTGAATCAACAATTACAAATCACCCCGTCGCTTCAATTCTTTTACACGTTATATCGCTATCGTCTCAAACTTGAATATGTGAATATATCAAAATCCATCATTGCATTTCAACATTTAGTAAGCAAGTTTTCTCCGCAGAAAGCAATCTTGTTTATGCCACACGGCATTCAAAATGCCCCTTCGTTTTTTCAGACCACAATTAATATTATGGAGTTGATTTTAAGCCACACACCACTTGCAGTTGAAAAAAGCACTTCTCCAATTTCACAAAAGGTTTTGGCACAAAGCAAAAAAATTAGCAGGCGGCAAAAGTGGAACAAAATTTTTGCAAATGGTATCCGAAGCGGATTTAGCAAACTATACAACATTGTTGTTAAGAAGAATGACTTTCAAGATGCTCCACTAGTTTTGTGGCTCGAGAATGCTCGTGGCTTGCTAGTCTTAATAAATGGTTCATATTCAGCCGAATTAATACCTCATAAAGATTTGCCGTCAGAGAGTATTTCTTTGCAAGAAAACTTGTCAGCGCAGAAAATGCTCCCGCCGCAGAGACTGCAAGAAGCGAGTCAAGAAGCGGTTAAAAAAATCCTATCAAAAAATGAGATTGAAATTACCGCTGTCTTAAGAGCTATCATTTTGGATGATTTTTGCCGTAACTATTTCACTTATATTCTTCCCGTTAAGAATTTACATAATCTTGCAAGCAAAGAAAAAATACTTGGCGGAATATGGATTCGCCCACCTGTGGCAATGAATGGGCTATCTTTCTTAGTTGAATATCTATTGAAATGTGGAGTGCCTGTTATTGGCCGTCAACATGGTGGCAATTATGGAATTGAAGTAAGCCCACCCAGACATTTTGATTCAGATTTTTGGTGGAGTACGCATTATTTAAGTTACGGTTTTACAAAAGAAGATTTGTTAGAAACTTCACCTGATTTACAACCCCGTTGTGAAATCATACCAGCAGGTGAAAAAGTAACAGTTAATTCACATCGGTTTTCTAAGCGTGTAAAAATAGATATTCTTTTCCCTATCTCCAATGCGGCTTCATTTTATAGAGAAGGTCCGCGCCCTTTGTTACATGAATTAGCTCAATACCAGCGTGAATTGCTTAAGTTTTTGAATCAATGCTCTAGTTTGCGTGTGGTTGTAAAACCTTTTCCAGCGTACGACTATACCAACAGTGCTTTTATTGAATTATTGCGTGGCTTAAAAAATATAAAAGTTTTAGAGGGACCTTCGCTTGTTGATGTCTTAAAAGAATATCCTACACGTGTCATTCTTAGTGAATTTCCATCTTCGCCATTATTTGAATGTTTGAAAACTGATGCAGAGATTTTATCACTCACGAATCCATTATTACCGTTCAACCCAACGGCATATCAACTCTTATCCAAGCGCGTTCATTTTTATAATACGCTTTCAGAAATGAAACAAGGCATTACAGATTGTTTAGAAGGGCGCTTACCGATTAAACGTGATGATAGTTTCGCAAACAAATATTTGTTACCAGCTAGCCCTCAAAAAATAAAAACCACCTCTGCACAAATTTTGAGGATTGAGTAACATGACTTTAACTGCTACTCAACCTGCCGAAAGCGTGCGTCGCCGTTATATTGCTACATTATTCACGCAATTTATACAATTAATAGCAACTATCATCACGAGTGGTATTGTGCCGCGTGCGTTAGGTCCCGCCGCATTTGGAAATTATAATTTTTTATTAAATACCGCCAGCACCATTCGCAGTTTTTTAGACCCAAGCGCCAACCAAGCATTTTTTACATTTTCATCACAACAAAGGCAAAGTGGTTCATTAACAAAAACTTATGCTTTATTATTGTTATTCCAAATTGTTATTGTTTTTGGGCTAATTGGAATCTTAACCTTTTTACAATCCACCAACTTACTTTGGCCCCATCAAGCCTTAGACCAAATTCTATGGGTGACGATTTTAGAATGGTGTTTATTTGTAACCGCTTCATTAAGACAATTAGGTGATAGCAAAGGTTTAACTGTCCGTACACAAGCCATTGTCTTAATGACAGCATTTATCAATATTGTTGGCTTACTTGGCTTAAATTATTTTGAAATATTAAATTTTTATACTTATGTATGGTTAAATTTATTTACTACATTCTTAATTGGGCTTGTGCTGGGCTATTGGCTTTTGATAGTGAACCGAACATTAACATGGGATGGAAACCTGACCGAAAACGTTTCAAGATATATCAACCGCTGGTGGGCTTACGCTTCGCCCTTAATTCTGCTTGAGTACTATAAACCAATTGTGGCTTATCTTGGAATTTATCTGCTCCAACGCTGGTACGGCTCAGTAGAACAAGGGAACTTTGCTCTTGCCACGAAATGGTCTGCTTTGGTATTGGTGTTTACAAGTTCGGCATTGTCTATCTTTTGGAGAGAAATTGCCAATGCTATGGCAAACGGAGAACAAGAACGTGCCACCCGTACCTATTACAAATTTACTAACTTTTTATTTTTTGTAGCATTAGTATTGTGCGCTTGGCTTTCTTTCACCAGCCATTTGTTAGTAGATATTCTAGTCGGCGATGAATACCAAGCCGCTATTCCTGTGTTAGCTCTTATGGCGTTTTACCCATTGCAACAAACGTATGGCCAAATTAACACTGCCGCATTAAAAGGCGCAGAAAAGACAAAACAAATTCGAGATGTAGGAATCCTCATCTCTATTCCAGATGTAGCGTTAAGTTACTTTTTATTGGCTTCTCCAAATGCACCTTTGCCAGGCTTAAATTTAGGCGCAATGGGCGTTGCCATTCGCATGGTGATATATGGATTAATCAGTGTGCAGGCTTATGAATGGATGAGCCACCGAACCTTTGGGTTAAATTATTTTTCTACCCTTATTCAAAAACTTAGTGTGGTTGTGTTGGTGTTTTTATCTGCTTGGTTGGCTTTAACGAAGGTAAGCGAGATTTTAGCAACATTCAACATTGCCCCTCTTATCATTTTTATTATATCGACTATTATTTATTTTATAGCAATTGCTACCATTGCTTTGTTTAAGCCTAATCTATTAGGTATTGGTAAAGATGAAATGAACCAAAACGCAAACAAAATCTTAACAACGCTCAAAAAAGCGTTAGGCTTAAAACATGAAACGTAAGGTTTAAGGAGATACAAAATGTTTGGACAAAGAGAATTTTTCGCCTACGCGGATGAGTTCGCGGTTTCTATACCAGGGCAAACAGGACTTCGTTTTCGTCAATGGTATTTTTCTAAGCGCTTTAAGAAACTGGGCGCGAAATCTCATTTAGGAATGGGCTTATTAGTGTACGACCCGCAAAATATTAGCATTGGAGAGAATTTCTCAATTCGTAGAAATAGCACACTTGGTGCTATTAATGGAGAATTGATTGTTGGTGACAACGTCAGTATAGCGGAAAATGTAACAGTGAATGCCAGTGAAAAAGGAAAAATTGTACTTGGTAATTACGTTTTGATTGCTCCCAATACCGTATTACGTGCCAGTGACCATGTTACGACTCGCGCAGACCAAACCATCCGTGAGCAAGGGCATACTGGTGGAGAAATTATTGTAGAAGATGACGTTTGGATTGGAGCAAATTGTGTTGTGGTGGCAGGTACTCGGATTGGTAAAGGGGCAGTAATTGCCGCAGGCGCAGTAGTAGCAAAAGATGTTGAACCTTATACAATTGTCGGTGGTGTACCAGCTAAATTCTTAAAAAAACGCGGAGCATAAATGAAAGAACTTCGATTTGCCCTCATTGGTTGCGGACGGATTGCCAAAAACCATCTTGGACCCTTAACAGAAATTCAAGGTGCGAAACTTGTAGCCGTATGTGATTTGATTCCAGAACGCGCCGAAGGCTATGCTCAAAAATATAATGTGCTTGCCTATACAAACTACCACATCATGTTAAAGAAAGAAAATATAGACGTGGTTTGTATTCTCACCCCTAGCGGAATCCATCCTCAACATACTATAGATGTTATTAAACGTTACAAAAAACATGTTGTCGTTGAAAAACCAATGGCATTGGCTTGGGATGATTTAGCAAAAATGAAATCTACTGCTGAGGCAAATGGCGTAAAAATATTTCCTGTCTATCAAAACCGATATAACAAAGCCGTACAAAAAGTACGTGATGATTTACTTACAGGCGCATTAGGTAAACCTGTATTGGGAACAGTGCGTTTACGTTGGTGCCGCCCGCAAACATATTACAACCGCGATGCATGGCGTGGTACTTGGGCAATGGATGGTGGTGCATTAACCAATCAGGGCATTCATTATATTGATTTGCTTCAATATATGCTTGGTGATATTGAATCCGTTACTGCGCGCGCCGCTACTCAACTTGTGGATGTTGAAGTAGAAGATACATTTGTGGCAACGTTGAAATTCAAAAACGGCGCATTAGGCGTTATCGAAGTCACCACCGCCGCCCGCCCCGATGATTTCGAAGCGTCAATTTCTGTTTTAGCAGAAAAAGGCACAGCCATTCTGACGGGCATCGCCTCAAATCAATTAAGCACATACACGCTTGACCCTCAACATGCAAATAATTACTCAGAAGATTTTCCAGATGCCTATGGATTTGGTCACTGGAATTTTTTCCGCGATGTAGTTGCTGATTTACAAGATAAAAAACCGCATCCTGTCTCGTTTGAAGAGGGTACGCGTGCGATACGTTTGCTTAACGCCTTATACCGTTCTGCAGAAGATAACCGCGAAGTATTTTTAGATGAAGGTGTTGCTTCAAATAAACTTGGCAAGCCTGATGAAAAACTTGCTAAGTTATACATCACAGAGGCGGAATGAGAGTCTTAATTACTGGCGGCGCGGGCTTTATCGGTTCTGCTTTAGCACATCGCCTGATTGCCGAAGGGCATCATGTTTCGGTGATAGATAATTTATCTACGGGCAAACAGGCAAACATCCCGAAAGAAGCGGAATTTGTCGAATATGATTTAGCAAAAGCAGATTGCCTTGAACATCTTCCATCAGGAAAGTTTGATGCGGTTTGTCATCTCGCCGCACAATCATCAGGACCCGCTTCCATTGAAATGCCATATTATGATTTGCAAGTAAACGCTGCTTCTACTTTGTTATTATCGCGTTGGTGTTTAGAAAATAATGTTTCAAGATTTTTATATGCCAGCTCAATGACTGTATATGGAAATAAACATGCCTCACCCGTTTCAGAAGATGCGATTTGCGAACCGATTGCTTATTATGGCGTATCAAAATTGGCTTCTGAACATTTGTTACGCTTAACTTCATTAGAAGGTTTGAACGTCACTTCATTTCGCATGTTTAGCGTGTATGGACCTGGTCAAAATTTAGGCAACTTAAAACAAGGTATGGCAAGTATTTTTATGGCATATTTATTGCGTGGCGAAGAAGTGCCTGTGACTGGCTCGCTTGAAAGATTTAGAGATTTTATTTATATTGACGATATAGTAGATGCTTGGATGAATGCTTTACAAATAAAACAAACGCCATCATCAATTTATAACCTCGGCACAGGCAAAGCAACCACGGTGCGAGAATTATTGAAAACTTTGATAGATGTAATGAAACTTGACACCAACCATCCAATTAAAGAATTACAAGGCTCTGCCTTTGACCAATTTGGCTTAACAGCAAATATTTCGCTAGCTGAAAAAGATTTGAATTGGAAACCAAAAATGAATTTATATGACGGCTTAAGCAAAATGGTTGCTTGGGCAAAAAAGGAAGTTGTATGAGTAAACCAATATGTAGATTATGCGGTTCAGCAGATGCAGAATTAATCGGCGAAACAGTTGCCGATGCGCCAGAATCAAAGCAATATAAATGTCGTCAATGTGACATTGTATATCTTTTTCCAATTATGAATGAAAAAGAAGAAGCCGACTTTTATCGCGCTGAATTTGAAAAATATATGGCAGGACGTTCTGGCGCAAGTTGGAAAAGCCCACAATCACATTTTCGTTCCTATCAACCCGAAGGTGAGCGCAGGCTTCCTTTGGTGCGTCCATTCTTAAAACCAGAAGATGATGTTTTAGAAATTGGCAGTTCTACAGGTTATTTCTTAGACGATTTGCGCGGTTATGTGAATTCTGTAACTGGTCTGGAACCCAGCCAAGCCTATCGTGATTATGCAAATAGCATTGGTATAAAAACCTATAACTCGTTAGAGGAACTTTCAGAAAAAAAGTTTGATGTTTTGTTTTTATACTATGTACTTGAGCATTTACGCGACCCAATTGGATATATGAGTTCATTATCAAATTGGTTAAAACCAAACGGCAGAATTTTGCTTGAAGTTCCTAATGTGGATGATATATTGTTAAGCCCATACGACATTCCAAACTTTGCCCCATTTTATTGGCAAAAAGCACATTACTATAATTTCTCGCATAAAACTTTAAAAGATGTATTAATACGTGCAGGGTATGATGTGCAAATGATTCCTGCCCAACGCTATGATTTATCCAATCACATGGTTTGGATGATGGAAGGCAAACCAGGTGGGGCAGGGCGTTTCAAAGAAATATTCACCCCCGAACTTGAAATTGCTTACGCAGAGGCATTAAAAAAACAATGGAAATGTGATACTTTGTTTGCTGTAATGGAGTTTAAAAAATGATAACTGCTTTATTGTTAGGCCGTGAGGGAAGCGTTGGCTTCCCCGGTAAAAATTTATATCCAATTTTTGGTCGCCCATTAATGTCTTATCCATTAATGGCGGCGCTCAATGCACCATCGGTTGACCGTGTTTATGTTTCTACAGATTCGCCACGTATTAAAGAGGTGACGACACAATATGGCGCACAGATTATTGACCGCCCGCCTCATTTGGCAACCAAGCAAGCCCTCGGCGAGGATGCTTATGTGCATGGCTATCAAGTGATAAAAGATGAACTTGCCAAAGAAGGCAAAAAAATTGAATTAATGATTTTGCTCTTTGCAAACGCCGCAACGATTAATGCAGATTTATTGGAGCAAGGAATTTCTGCGCTTCGTGCTGACCCGAAGGCTGATTCTGCTGTGACAGTTTCTATTTACAACATGTGGAGTCCGCTTCGCGCCCGTAAATTAGGCGAAGATGGCTATCTTCATCCTTTCGTACCATTTGAAGTATTTGGCGACCCTGCTACTTTGAATTGTGACCGCGACTCACAAGGCGATGTCTATTTTGCAGATATGAGCACCTCCATTGTTCGCCCACATTGTTTAGAAAATTTACATGCAGGCTTATTACCTCAAAAATGGATGGGGCAAAACATTTTGCCTATTCATCAATGGGGTGGTTTAGATGTAGATTATGAATGGCAAATTCCACAAGTGGAATTCTGGTTAAAGAAACATGGCTTTTCAGAAACACAAACCCCTTATGCAAAATAATATCAAGTACGATTTGCAAGGAAAAAGAATCCTCGTTACAGGAGCAAGTTCTGGCATTGGCGAAGCAACTGTCCGCTTGTTAAGTGAAGCGGGTGCAATTATTGGGATTCATTATCATCAACGCCTAAAAGAAGCACAAACTATAAAAGAAGAAATTCAATCATCTGGTGGAGTTGCCGAAATTTTTCAAGCAAACTTAAGCAATGCTCAAGAAAGAGACGCTTTGATACCTGCATTTATTAAAAAATTTGGTGGCTTAGATGGCTTAGTCAACAATGCTGGCGCGCCCCAAGGGAAGAATGCTTTTCCCAATATTCTAAAAACCGAATTGGATGAAACCTTTGCCTTAAATATTGAAGCGCCATTCTTTTTATCTCAACAAGCGTTTACAGTGATGCAATCTCAAGGTGGCGGAAAAATAGTAAATGTCAGTTCTATAGGCGTTAAGTATGGAGGTTCTGCGAAAACCATTCATTACGCTATGGCAAAATCGGCATTAGAAACTTTAACGGTAGGAATGGCAAAGATGGGCGCAGAATTTAATATTTTAGTGAATACTGTGCGAGCAGGTATGACGGATACCGCCTTTTGGCAAGATAAAACGAAAGAAGAAATTGAAACGAGAAAAAAATTAATCCCCTTAAAAAGAAGCGCAACTCCCGAAGAGGTGGCTGCGACGATTTGCTTTCTGCTTTCGCATACTTATATGACAGGCCAAACGATTGCGGTGAGCGGAGGTGAGTGAATAAAATGTTTATCAAGAAACCATTAAAATCTCTTTCACTATTTTATCGCCTTAGTATATTGCAATTAAGAAATCTTTTTTTATCAAAAGCCACTTATATTGGATATCCTAATCTTATTTTTATTGCTGGTTTACCTAAATCTGGCACAACATGGCTGGCGCAATTAATGCAAGAAGTCCCTGGTTATCAACCTGCTTATGTTTATGACCCAGATGAATGTAGTTCACTTCATAATATTTGTAATGATATTTTTTCATATATTCCTAAAAACGGACATTACATTATGAAGTTACATACACATTACTCACCTGAGAATATGCAAGTTTTGGATAAATTTAATATAAACCCTATTATTATGTACCGTGATTTACGCGACCAATGTGTCTCTCGTTATTTTCATGCATTAAATGATCCAACACATCGTCATTATGCCTTGTACAATACTTTGTCTAAAGAAGAAGGGATGACACATAACCTTGAAATTTCTCTTGAATACTACCTGAGTTGGATTGAAAATTGGCTAAGCCAGATAAAAAAACAGCCTAACCGTTTTTACGAAGTCAGATATGAAACATTAAGGGCAGACCCAAGTGGCACCCTTGCTGGTGTATTAAGTTTTTATGGAATTCAACTTTCTAACGAGCAAGTTGAGCAAATTGTACAAAAAATTGCTAGTCAAACAAAGTTTGACTTAAAACAAAATTTTCAAAAAAGGCAAAATAAAAGCACAGCCCGTAAAGGGATAGTTGGTGATTGGCGTAATCACTTTAGCGAACGTCACGTTCAATATTTCAAAGAAAAATGTGGACAACATCTAATTGATGTTGGATATGAAAAAGATTTAAACTGGAGCCTTGAACAATAAAATGATAGTCGCTCTTATCTGCGGGCGGGCGGAAAATCAGCCTTTCCCCGGTAGAAATACATTTCCATTATTAGGTAGACCATTAATGGTTTACCCAATTTTGGCGGCGTTAAACTCTGCTCAGGTAAATAAGGTTTATCTCAGCACCGATGATGCTGGTATGGCGCGTGTTGCAAAGCATACTGGCGCACAAGTCATTGAAAGAAAAAACAACGATGAAGCCTTTACGCTTGAACAAGTGATTCAAAATGGTTATGAAGAAATAAAAAAACGATTCAACGAACCGATTGAAGCATTAGTAGTAATGATTGCCAATGCCCCCACTGTGACAGATAAATTAATCAATCAAGGCGTTGAAATTCTACGTTCACAACCAGAATTAGATGCAGTCATTTCTGTTTCAAAACATAATGAATATCATCCGCATTTGGCGTTGCAATTAACGCAAAACGGTTTACTGCAAGAATATAGCGGCGTTGCTGAAACATCGAAAACAGATGCATACTTTCCTGATTCGCTTTTATTTGTACTTCGCCCAGAAAAATTTTTCAAAAATTTTCAACAAACAATATCCAATACCATTGTAGATGTTGCTAAACAAAAAGTAGCCGCCTTAGTACATGAAGGTTATGGCGATGTAGATTATCCATGGCAAATTCCGATGGTGGAAGAATGGCTCAAACGGCGCGGGTTTACCGAATCACAAACACCGTATGATGTAAAAGCCGAAAAGAAAATTGAAATTCTTTCGCCCATGCGAGTCAAAGCCTCAGGCGAGGTAAAGCATCGGGTGCTGATAACAACTGTCCCGTTTGGTGAAGCGGAACGGTATCCGCTCGATTTATTGGAGTCGAATCAAATCGAATATATGATTAATCCAATTGGCAGAAGACTCAAAGAAGAAGAATTGATTGAAATGATTCCTGATTTTGGAATTTTGATTGCTGGCACCGAGCCGATTACTGAAAAAGTTATCGCCTCTGCGCCGCGCCTCGGCTTGATCGCCCGTGTTGGCATTGGCTTGGATAGCGTCAATTTAATTGCGGCGCGTGAACGTGGCGTGCAAGTGACTTATACACCAGATGCGCCATCGCCTGCTGTAGCTGAATTAGCAGTTGGTCAAATGTTGGCATTACTACGAGGCATTTCACTTTCGGATAGAAATATGCGGAATGGCGTTTGGCATCGTTTTATGGGGCGCAGACTTTCTGAAACGACAGTCGGTTTAATTGGTGTAGGACGAGTTGGTAAATTAGTTATAAAACACTTGCGTGGCGGGTTTCCATCTGTGCGAATTCTTGCCAATGACTTAAACCCCGATATTGAATTTGGAAAATTACATAATATTGAATGGGTTGAAAAAGAGGAAATATATCGTTCTGCAGATATTATCTCTTTACATCTTCCTTTAACGCCACTCACGCGCGCGTTAATCACAGCCAATGAAATTAACTTAATGAAGCAAGATGTTTTATTAGTAAATACATCACGCGGTAATATGATTAATGAAAAAGACCTTGCCCAAGCATTACGCTCTCAACGCATTGCTGGTGCGGCAATTGATGTATTTGAACGCGAACCTTACGCCGGTGAATTAGGTACCCTTGAAAATTGTTTGCTTACTTGCCACATGGGTTCTATGTCTGCCGATTGCCGCTCACGCATGGAAATTGAAGCCACCGAAGAAGCCGTGCGTTTTTTGAAAGGTGAAACACTCAAAAGTATTGTGCCAGAGAGTGAATATCAAATCGCCGCTTTAGGAAATAATGTATGAAAATTATCGTATTTGGCGGTTCAGGTTTTGTTGGCTCACACTTAGCCGATGCGCTTACAAACGCAGGGCATGAAGTGACTATTTTTGATATGAAGCCTTCGCCTTATTTACAAGCGAGTCAAAAATTTATCCAAGGCGATATTCTTGATGTGGATGCCATCACAAAAGCCATTGCGAATCAAGATGTTATTTATAACTTTGCTGGTTTAGCCGATTTAGATGACGCACTTGCCCGCCCAGTTGATACAGTTCGTTTGAATGTTTTGGGTTGTGTCAATTTGCTAGAAGCCGCCCGCCATGTAAACATAAAACGTTTTGTATTTGCCTCCACCATTTATGTCTATTCTGAAGCGGGCGGGTTTTATCGTGTGAGTAAACAAGCGTGCGAATCTTACATTGAAGAATATCAACGCCGCTTTGGTTTGAATTACACCATCTTGCGATATGGCACGTTATATGGTCGCCGCGCCGATTCGCGCAACAGTGTGTATCGTTATCTCAAACAAGCATTAACCGAAAGAAGAATTTCTGTCCATGCCACAGGCGATGAAATGCGCGAATACATTCACGTAGAAGATGCTTCGCGTGCTAGCGTGCAAATTTTGGCTGAAGAGTTTGAAAACCAAAACGTCATCCTGACGGGCAATCACCCGATGCGTTTTCGTGATTTGATGCAAATGATTCGAGAAATGGTTGGCGCAGACGTACAACTAGATTTACAACCGCCTCTTGACTCAGGGACAACGGGTCATTACAGCCTGACGCCTTATACCTTTCACCCGAAAATTGGCAAGAAACTTGTCAATAACTATTATGTAGATATGGGACAAGGCTTGTTAGATTGTTTAGATGAAATTTATCAATCAGGTCAGAGTAAAAAAGAATGACCATCAAAGCCATCCTATTTGACTTTGACGGTGTTATTGTTGATTCTGTAAATGTCAAAACTGAAGCCTTTCGTGAACTTTTTTCAAACGAAAAAGAACATCTGCAAACCATTCTCAATTTTCATTTAGCAAACGGAGGCATGTCTCGTTTTGTTAAGTTTGAAATTATATACCGCGATATTTTGAAAAAACCACTTACCAAAGAGTTTTCACAAGAACTTGGCGAAAGATTTTCCAAATTGGTAATGCAAAAAGTGATTGAATGCGAATATATGCCCGGCGCATTAGAATTTTTACAAAAATACTCAAAACAAATTCCTTTATTTATTGCTTCTGGCACCCCGCAAGATGAGTTAAAAACTATCACAGCAAAACGTGGCTTAACAAATTATTTCAAAGAAATACATGGCACGCCGCGAAGCAAGCCCGAAATTATCCGAGATATTGTAGAACGCCATAATATCAAAACAAAAGAAATGCCTTTTATAGGCGATGCGATTAATGATTACAAAGCCGCGTTAGAAACAAACTCGCCTTTTTATGGGTATGTTTTACAAGGCAATGGTGGCTTTTCTAAGGACGTAACTATTATCCGCAGTTTTCAAGAATTAGAAAGCGCTTTATTTTCAAAATGACAGAAAAAGTTGAAGCCGAGTTAATTGTCGAAGTGTTTGACCAAGCCCAAGCGTGGGAGCGAAGCGCATATATCCAAACCGCTACATCGCAAGGGCGGGTTGTGAATCTCTTATCACTTGGCGAATCCATACCGCCAAAAGACGATGTAGATGGCGTGTTGCTAAACATAAAAGAAATTTCAGACAAAGTGAGCGAGCAGATTCGTGAACTCTATCCGCGTTTTTTATATAACATCGCAAAAGATTCGGATTTATTAAATGTTACGGCTTTAGATAAACAAATCAGTTTATATTGGCTGATGCCCATTTCTGAAATGAGTATTTTACGAACCCCGTTGATTGATAAGTTATACGCGCTATTTGTATTACGAGAAGTTTTGCAAAAAAAACATTATCAAAAAATTTTATTTGTCACCGATGATGAATTGCTTGAAACGCCTGTGCGCGAAATTTGCCAAAACCGCAACGTAAAGTTTATTGAAGTAAAAAGAATAAAAAATAATAAACATACCTATTATCAAAACAAACTTTCGCTATTAACAACATGGTGGAAGGCGTGTCTCACTGCATTGTCTTATTGGCTTATGTTTCATTTATTTAACATTGGGAAAGAAAAATCAAACGTCAGTGAAATACTTGGCTTAACCATTTTCCCTACGTTATGGTCAAAAAATAATGCAGGCAAGTTAGAAAACCTCGCCTTTGGAGATTTTCCGTCTGAATTAAACAAACATAACAAAGCCCTAACTTATCTGGCTATTCCCACCATGAAACCAAGTAGCCTTATAAAAGAAATAAAACATTGGCAAAAGGTTACCGATGAAAATCGTATTTTATTTTCACATGCTTTAATTCCCCTGCTCGAATTATTCGCAATCTGTTTTCGCGTTGGCTGGGGCAAGCGTCTTGCTGACAAAATTAAGAACGTATCTTCTTTAGATGTACGAATTGATTCTATTGATGTAAAAAAACTATTGCTTCGAGAATTGCAACATGAACAATGGAATCCAGATTTACTTCAACCGTTCATTATCGCTTATGCCAGCCGAAAAATAAAAAATATTTCTTCAGCAATTTTTGCATTTGAATTTCAGCCTATCGAAAAAGCCTTTGCCGCAGGCGTAAAAACAACAAACCCAAACGTAAAACTCATTGGCTTGCAAACTTCTCTGCTTGGCAAAAGTCACCTTGGATATTATTTTTTGCCAGAACAAATTAGTCAAACAAATCAATTGCTTCCACCATTTGCGCCTCTGCCAAATTATGTCGCCACGTATGGCGAAACCACTTATCATCTGCTAACGAAAAAATTGGGAAGCGAGCGAGTGCAATTAACTGGACCGATTCGATACCCCTATTTGAAAATCGATTCGCAAATGGAGCGTGGCATTGCAAAAGAAAAGATAAAAAACCGCTTCAATCTTAACGGAGATTTGGTTCTTGTACTTTTAGCATTACCTAGCCTCAAAGAAGAAGCGTTGATGATAATGAACTGGGCGTTTTCCATTGCGAAACAATATCCACATATATATTTTTTAGTCCGCTTTCATTATTGGGCAGTCTTACATAATGAATTACACAATGCCTCCCGATTCCATTCTTTTAATAATTATCAAATTGTCGAAAGCGATTTGCATGAATTATTGCTCGCTTCAGACTTTATGGTCACAGGCACATCATCGGTAGGCATTGAGGCAATCGCGTCTGGCTGTATGCCTATCTCATACAAACCTACTCGCCGCTATGATTTTGGTCGCATACAAGATGTTGAAGAGAGTGCGTTTCTTTATACCAATCAATCTGAACTTCAAAAAGCAATAAACGAATGTATTACCCAAAGCGATATTTTTACACAGAAAAAAGCGCAATGGAAGAAGGACCTTCAAACATTATGCACCCCTTTAGATGGGAAAGCCAGTTCTAGACTTTATAATTGGCTTGATAAAAAAGATGTATTCAATATGAAAGCAGTATAGCGGAATTTATTTATGAAGAACGTATTAATAACAGGCGGTGCTGGGTTTATCGGCTCAAACTTTATTCGTTATTTGCTCAAAGCCGAACCAGATGTGCAAATTATCAATATAGATGCTTTAACATATGCAGGAAGTTTAGCAAACCTTGAGCATTTACCTGATAATACTCGCCATACTTTTATTCAAGGTGATATTTGCGATTCTGTTTTTGTTGAAAGAATAGTAGAGCAATATCAAGTTGATACAATAGTTCACTTTGCGGCTGAGTCACATGTAGACCGTTCCATTGCGGGTCCTACACCATTTATTCAAACAAATATAGTTGGTACATTTACTTTATTGCAAGCCGCATATAATGCTTGGGGTAAATCGGAAAATAAAAACGATTTTAGATTTCATCATATTTCAACCGATGAGGTTTTTGGGTCATTATTGCCTGATAGCCCAACATTTACTGAGATTACCCCCTACGACCCGCGTTCGCCATATTCTGCCTCTAAAGCCGCTTCAGACCATCTTGTACGCGCTTACTATCATACATACGGCTTGCCCGTTACAATCACCAATTGCTCAAATAATTATGGTCCTTATCAATTCCCTGAAAAATTGATTCCTTTAATCATATTAAATGCTTTGCAAGGAAAGCATTTACCTGTATATGGAGATGGCAAACAAGTGCGAGATTGGTTGTATGTTGAAGACCATTGTGATGCAATTCATCTGGTTTTGAAAAAAGGCAAACTAGGTGAAACATATAACATTGGTGGAGAAAATCAACCCACAAATATTGAGATTGTAAACATGATTTGTGCAATTTTGGATGAATTAAAACCTGCTTCCTTACCCTACGCTTCACTGATTCAATATGTTTCCGATAGACCTGGTCACGACCGCCGCTATGCAATGAATATTGAGAAAATTAAGCAGGAACTTAATTGGTCTCCCAAACATACACTTGCAAATGGACTTCGTGAAACTGTTGAATGGTATCTTTTAAATATTGATTGGGTCAATTTGATTATGTCTCAAAATAATTATCAAAACTGGTTAAATAAAAAATATCAGAATCAAGAGGAAATAAAATGAAGGGAATTATCCTGGCTGGTGGGCGTGGCACGCGACTATACCCGCTTACATTGGCTGTCAGCAAGCAATTACTACCTGTTTATAACAAACCAATGATTTATTATCCGTTATCTTTGTTAATGCTTGCCAATATTCGAGAGATATTAATCATTAGTACGCCAGAAGATTTGCCACAGTTTCGACGTTTGTTGGGGAGCGGAGAACAGTGGGGGGTGAGATTTGAGTATGCACAGCAGAACCAGCCACGAGGGTTGGCTGATGCGTTTATCCTCGGTAGAGAATTTATCAATGGAGAGCCATCTTGCTTAATTTTAGGTGATAACATATTTTATGGCACAGGATTAAGTAGTCAACTTAAACAAGCCTCTGCCTTAACTGATGGCGCATTAATTTTTGCACATCCCGTTAAAGAAACATCTCCTTATGGCATAGTAGAGTTTGATTCGGATGGAAACGTAATTGGTTTAGAGGAGAAACCTATTCATCCTCGTTCTTCTTATGCTGTGCCGGGTTTATATTTTTATGATAGTGATGTGAGTGAAATTGCACAAAAAATAAAGCCTTCAGATAGAGGGGAAATTGAGATTACAGATATTAATCGTTATTATTTATCTATTAATAAGTTGGTTGTAGCCCCATTGGGGCGTGGCATTGCTTGGATGGACGCAGGTACGCACGAAAAACTTTTACAGGTTTCTAATTTTGTACAAGCCGTTGAAGAAAGACAGGGGCTAATGATAGGTTGTCTAGAAGAAGTTGCTTATCGTATGAAATTTATTGATAAAGAACATCTTAAAATACTAAGTAAGCAACATATTCATACAAATTATGGAGAGTATCTTCGTAGATTGGTTGAGTTAAACGTATAAAATGAAGATTTTAATTGTTGGTCCCCAATGGATGGGAGGTTGGTTAGAAGGCGTTCTCAACCCTCTTCGCCAACTTAATCATCGAGTTATCTCGTTTTATTATGATTACCCCAACGCTCCCACCATTGCTAGCAATCTTGTTAAAGTTTCCAGTTATGTGCCAAAAAAATTACAGCAATATATAAAACCCGCCGCCATAAAAATAGGAACAGCATGGGAAGAAAATATGAATCGCAAACTGCTTTCGGTAGCCCAAAACGCCAAAGCGGATTTAATCTTCATTCTCAAAGGTGAAACGCTTCGCGCTGAAACTTTAGCGGAAATGAAAAAGTTTTCTAAGCATATTATCTCATGGTGGTTAGATGACCCTATTCTATATTTTCCAACTCATCCGCAAGCGCGCGCCCAACTTCAATATATAGATATATTATTTATGTTTGACCGCGCAAAATTTCAAGAACTACAACAACTCGGAGCAAAACAAGTTGAATACTTGCCTTGCGCGTTTGATGCTGATGTGTATCATCCAAAACAAATTTCGCCAGCCGATATTAAAAAATATCAATGCGATATTGGCATGATTGCTAGTTATTACGATAAACGCGGCGAGTTATTAAATGCCACGCATGGATTCAATGTTGCTGTTTGGGGCATGGGTTGGAAGCAATACCTCAAATTAAAAAACTACCCCACTCACACATTGCGTGGCAAATCGCTGAACGGGCATCAAATTGCAACCGCTTATAACATTATAAAAATTTGCCCAAATGCCCATCACGCGCAAAGCGTTTTAGGCGGACTCAACATGCGTACTTTTGAAATCCCTGGCGCGGGTGGTTTTCAAATTACAGATTATGTTGAAGGCATGGAAGAACATTTTGAAATAGGTAAAGAAATTATCGTCTATCAATCTCCAGAGCATTTTCGTGAATTAGCAGAATACTACTTGAAACATGAAGACGAGCGAAAAGCAATTGCAAAACGCGGATATGAGCGTGTCATCCGCGACCATACTTACCAACAACGACTCAAAAAAATATTTGAGGTCTTGAAATAATGACTCGCGCTTTGATAACTGGCTCCTCTGGTTTTGTCGGTTCACACCTGACCCGCAATCTGCTTGCTCAAAACTGGCAGGTTGCTGGCTTCGATATTCTTTCTGATAATACGCTTGAACATTTTTATCAAGGTCATTTGACCGATAAAGACTCAATTGCGCACGCTCTGAATGAATTTAAGCCCGATGTTATTTTTCATCTGGCTGGGTTGATTAAATCAAATGAGCCACAAGAGTTATATGCTTCGAATGTGCAAGCGACTGTGACCCTTTTAGAAACAGTGGTCGAATCAAATTTGAAACCTGAAATTATTTTGGCAAGTTCAAGCGCAGTGTATGGATTAACGTCTGGTACAAAGAAAATTAATGAAAAATCGCCCATTCACCCTGTTACACATTATGCCGTCAGCAAAGTGGCGCAAGAGTTAGTGGCATTAAGATATTTTGACGCAGGCTTACTGCCCGTCAAAATTATCCGCATGTTTAATTTGTTGGGACCAGGTCAAAGCCCTGCGTTGGCTTGTTCTGCTTTTGCAAAACAAATTGCACTAGCAGAAAAAAATAATACAGATGAAATTGTCACAGGCAATTTAGATGCTTTGCGAGATTTTGTAGATGTGCGCGATGCTGTCCGTGCCTTTGAAATGATTGTTGAACACGGAGAAGCGGGCGAAATTTATAATGTCTGTTCAGCGAAAGCAGTTTCGCTAAAACAATGCCTGGGTGAGATGATGTCTCAGTCGCAGAAACAATTATCGGCTAGGATTGATGCGGAAAAAATCCAAACAAATGACATTCCAATTCAAGTCGGGAGTTATCAAAAAATCAAAAAGGCTTGCGGATGGAGTCCTCAAATTTCTTTGAAAAAATCTTTAACAGATTTGTTAAATGATTGGCGTGAACGAGTAAAATCAAATGTGGAGTAAACATGAATTGGAAAGATAAAAAAGTTTTGGTAACAGGCGCAGGCGGATTCATCGCCAGCCATTTGGTAGAACGATTGGTAAGCGAAGGCGCAGACGTGCGCGCGTTTGTGCGTTATAACTCGCGCAATGATTACGGCATGTTGAAATTAATTTCATCTGATGCGTTTTCAAAAATTGAAATAATACAAGGTGATTTGCGCGATAATGAAGCCGTGCGAAACGCGGTGAAAGGTGTGGATACTGTTTTTCATTTAGGCGCATTGATTGCCATTCCATATTCGTATGTGAACCCGCGCGAAGTGATTGATGTGAATATTATGGGAACGCTGAATGTGTTAATGGCGGCGCGAGATTTTGGAACGCGACGTGTGGTGCATACATCAACAAGTGAAGTGTATGGCACAGCGCAATATGTTCCAATTGATGAGAAACATCCATTACAAGGACAATCGCCATATTCTGCTAGCAAAATTGGCGCAGATAGAATCGCTGAAAGTTTTTATCGTTCATTTGAATTACCTGTGGTTACATTGCGTCCTTTTAATACGTATGGTCCGCGACAATCTGCTCGCGCTGTGATTCCAACAATTATTACGCAAGCCTTAACGCGTGATGAAGTAAAACTCGGAAGCCTCGACCCTTCACGTGATTTTACGTTTGTGCATGATACTGCCAATGGCTTTTTGAAAGTTGCGGAAGCCGAAAATGTTTTAGGTGAAGAAGTGAATTTAGGAAATGACAACACCATTCGCATTGGCGATTTAGCAAATAAAATTTTTGAAATTATTGGTAAAACTCCAAATGTATCGCTTGACCCGCAACGCATTCGACCCAATAAAAGCGAAGTGATGAAATTGTGGGCATCGAATCAAAAAGCGAAATCATTAATTGGATGGGAACCTCGCATCTCACTTGATGAAGGCTTGGCACTCACCATCGAGTGGATATCTAAGCATTTAGATTTGTATCGCCCCGCCGAGTACACGGTGTAATGACATGAGAGCAGTGATTCTTGCTGGTGGAAAAGGCACACGCCTTGCGCCTTACACAACCGTTTTACCAAAACCATTAATGCCCATTGGCGAAATGCCAATTTTGGAAATTGTGATTCGTCAATTAGAAAAACATGGCTTTAATGATTTAACGCTCGCTGTAGGTTATTTGGCTGAATTGCTCATGGCTTATTGCGGTGATGGAAGTAAATTCAACGTCAAATTAAATTATTCAAGAGAGGAACAGCCGCTCGGAACGGCAGGTCCCATTTCTCTTGTGCCAAATTTAGACGACACCTTTTTAGTGATGAACGGTGATTTGCTCACCACCATAGATTACAGCGCCATGTTGAAATATCACAAAGGACGCGGCGCAATCGCAACAGTGGCATGTTATCAACGCGATGTGAAAATTGACTTAGGCGTGATTGAAGTAAATTCTGATAATTGGGTTGCAAATTACATTGAAAAGCCAACGTATCATTATTCCGTGAGTATGGGCATTTATTTATTTGAGCCGCAAGTGTTAAATTACATTGAAAAAAATCAACGCTTAGATTTACCCGAACTGGTTCTTAAGTTAATGAAAGACAACAAAAAAGTAAATGTATTTAACTTTGATGGCTACTGGCTGGATATTGGTCGGCATGACGATTATGAGCGAGCGATTGAAGAGTTTGCAAACAACCGCGAAAAGTTTTTATATACAAAGAATCTTTAAGGAGAAAAGTTGAATCTTTTGTTGTTTACCGCCTCTTACCCGTATGACGGGGGAGGAGAAAATAATTTTCTTGATACAGAAGTGCAGTATTTGTGCGAAAAATTTGAGCGCGTTATTTTGGTTCCAAGAAAATGTAACGGCGCGTTCCACAAATTTACCGCCCCTATTGAAGTAGATGAAACGTACGCCGCGATGTTTGAACGCCTCAACTTATTGTCGTTATTGAGGAGCATTAAATTTTTTCCTGCTCTTTTTTCAGAGATTCTCGCTCGCCCTTCACTGCTTTTATACCCTCAGGCAATCAAGCGTTTATTTACATTCTTTCTCGGCGCTTCTCTCACAAATCATTGGGTTGAATCTTGGCTTGCAAAAAATAAGATAGACCCTGCCCAGTGCTTATTTTATACCTACTGGTTCGACCAAGCCTCATTTGGCATAGGCTTGTTAAAACAAAAATATCCAGAAATACGCATCGTCTCTCGCACACACGGCTATGACCTTTACGAAGAATACTATTACAACCCGCCTTATTGGCCCCTTCGTAAAAAATCCATATCTTTTTTAGATGGCTTATACCCAGATTCTCTTGCAGGGCTAAATTATCTGCAAAAAAAATATCCAGATTTCTCGTCCATGTATGAAGCGATGTTGCTAGGTGTAACCGACTCTGGGTTTACAACCAAGTCGTCTGATGATGGTGTATTTCGCATCTTCTCATGCTCAATGCTGGTAGATGTAAAACGAGTTGATTTAATCCTTGAAGGAATCGCCACTGCCGCTTCATTACGCCCGCATCAAAACATAGAATGGCATCATGTTGGCAATGGTAGTCGAAGAGAAGAATTGCAAAAAAAAGCGAATACTGCTTTTCCACCAAACGCCAAAGCGCAATTTCTCGCTTATGAAAATAAAGAAACTCTTGTCAAATTTTATAAAGACAATTCAATAGATGTTTTTATTAACGCCAGCCAAACCGAAGGCACGCCTGTTGCCGTGATGGAGGCAATACGATGCGGGGTTCCCGTCATCGCTACAAGCGTCGGCGGAAACGCTGAAATCGTCTCAGAACGAAACGGAATATTGCTTAGCCCAAACCCCACGCCTGAAGAAATAGCCCAATCTATTTTCAAAATGATAGATAACCCCAATATAGCAAAACAAATGAGAATAGAAAGCCGCAAAGTTTGGCAAGAAAGTTATAATGCCGACTTCAATTTTAAAAATTTTGTTGAAAAAATACAATCTATTCGTTTGAAATAAAAGGTAACTCTAAATTATGTGTGGTATTGCTGGATTTTGGAACTTAAACAATCAACCCGTGGATGAAGCGGAATTACATCGTTTTACCGATTCTATTTCGCATCGCGGACCTGACGGAAATGGATTCTACATAGATGCCTCTGCCAATCTTGGGCTTGGGCATCGTCGCCTCGCCATTCTTGATACATCGGATAGCGGCAAACAACCTATGCCATTTGCCAACCAAAGATATTGGATTATCTTCAATGGCGAAATTTATAATTTTATTGAACTCAAAGCTGAATTAGAAACCGCAGGCTTTACATTTCGCACCGAATCAGATACCGAAGTATTGCTTGCCGCATATCATCATTGGGGCGAAGATTTTCAACTCAAACTAAACGGCATGTGGGCATTTGCAATTTGGGATAGCGCAGAAAAAAAATTGTTTCTCTCACGAGATAGATTTGGCGTAAAACCGCTTATCTATTTTTACAATGAAAACCGCTTTGCCTTTGCCTCCGAAATGAAAGCCTTTCTAGCGTTAGATTCATTTAACTTAGAATTTGACCCCGCCATGATAACGCAAGCCTTAACCAACCAGAGATTAATCGAAGGCGATGAAAGATGCCTCATAAAAGGATTAAATCATTTATTGGGTGGGCATTGCCTTACTTTACAAAAAGGCGAAAAACCAAAAATCCGCCGCTGGTGGAACACGCTCGACCATTTGCAAGAAGTTCCTCAAACCTATACTGAACAAACAGAATATTTCAAAGAATTATTTTTAGATGCCTGTCGCATTCGTATGCGAAGCGATGTGCCAATCGGCACTGCCTTAAGCGGCGGTTTAGATTCAAGCGCCATCGTGAGTGGCATGAATTACATCCACCAAAAAAATACAACCACAGACCGTTTGGCGGCGAGTTGGCAAAAAGCCTTTATTATGACCTACCCCGGCGCAGAGATTGACGAAAAAAAATATGCTGATGAAGTTATCAAACATACTGGTGTTATGCCACATTATTCCATTGGCGACTCTTCGTTATATCTAAAACATTACAACGACATTCTCTTTCAATATGAAGAAATTTCAGATATTCACCTCGGACCTTGGCTCATTCACAAATCACAAAGAGAACATGGCGTTGTGGTTACATTGGATGGACATGGCGGTGATGAAATTCTTGCGGGTTATCCATGGTATATCACAGCCGCTATCAAAGATTCTATTTCTTCCCTTGCACCCATACGAACCCTGAAACTTATTTCAATGATGTATGGCTTAGGTGTGATAAACCTGAATGCTTTATACGCCAAACTAAAAAACAAAAAAAATACATGGCTTTTACAAACACCTACAAATTTTATATCATCGGCTTATGAACAAGATATGCCTTGCATCAAAAACCGAGACCAACTTTTCAAAACGCTTTACACAGATTTTCATTACACCCAACTGCCTACAAACTTACGCGATTTTGATAGACTTTCCATGGCACATGGTGTTGAAGTACGCGCTCCATTTATGGATTGGCGACTCGTTTGCTATCTTTTTTCGCTTCCTTCTTCGGTGAAAATTGGTGACCGTTTCACCAAGCAGATTCTTCGCGACAGCTTAAAAGGAATCCTACCAGAATCTATTCGCACGCGCACACGCAAGCTTGGCTTCCCTAATTTAGCCGAAGCGTGGACTTCTCCGCAAGCCATTGCCTTTATGCAAGATGTGATTCATAGCCAGCCGTTTCAAGAATCACAAATTTGGAATGGAAAACAAATTCAACGCGATTTTGTTTTAGCAACACAAAGCAAAAACGAACAAACGCTTCATCAAATCTGGATTTATGTGCAAGCCTTTTCACTGATGAAATTGTTTCAAGAAAAACAAAGGACGTATAAATGATAGTCATTGTAGATTATGGAGTTGGCAATCTCGGTTCCATCAAAAATATGTTTAAGAAAATTGGCTACAAAGCCGAGCCATCCTCTAACCCTGAGGTGTTACGCCAAGCGGAAAAATTAATTTTGCCTGGCGTTGGCGCGTTTGACGCAGGCATGAGTAAACTGCGCGAACGCGGCTTAATCAATTTGCTGAACGAACTCGTGCTAGAGAAAAAAATGCCAGTGTTAGGGCATTGTTTGGGAATGCAGTTGATGACAAAAAAAAGTGAAGAAGGAACAGAAACAGGCTTGGGGTGGGTCGAAGCGGAAAGTATCAGATTCAAATTTGAGTCTGACCAATCGTATCTAAAAATTCCACACATGGGTTGGAATGGGATTGATGTTCAACGCCAACATGCAATTGTTTCAGGCTTAGAAACAGACTCGCGTTTTTATTTTGTGCATACTTATCATGTTGTTTGCAAAAACGAATCGGATGTAGTTGCTTATACAGATTATGGTTACAATTTTGCTTCGGTGATTCAAAAAGAAAATATTATCGGGGCGCAATTTCACCCTGAAAAGAGCCATAAATTTGGAATGCAATTTTTGAGAAATTTTGCGGAGGGTAAATAAATGATTCGCCCGCGCGTAATCCCATGTTTGTTATTGAAAAATGAAGGCTTGGTCAAAACGGTTAAATTCAAAGACCCAAAATATCTAGGCGACCCCATCAACATTGTCAGAATTTTTAATGACAAAGAAGTGGATGAATTAATTTTTTTAGATATTACAGCCACGAATGAAAATCGAAGACCTAACTTCACATTGCTTGAAAAAATTACTAGCGAATGTTTTATGCCTTTAGGCTATGGCGGTGGCATTCGCGATATGGATGATATTAAACAACTCCTCAAAATTGGCGTTGAAAAAATTGTGTTAAACACAACCGCTGTGCAAAACCCATCTCTCATTCGGGAAGCCGCAAATTATGCAGGTAGCCAAGCCGTTGTTATCTCAATTGATATAAAAAAATCTTTATTTGGAAAATATGAAACCTATATTCAAAGCGGCAAAAAAAATACCAAACTTGACCCCGTGAACTTTGCAGTTGAAATGGAAAAACAAGGTGCTGGGGAAATCTTTATCAATTCCATAGACCATGACGGCACAATGCAAGGCTATGATTTGACTTTGATTAAACGTATGTCAGACGTAATCAACATTCCGCTCGTCGCTTGTGGTGGTGCGGGTAATATTCAACATTTATCTGAAGCGATACAAGCGGGTGCTTCTGCGGCTTCAGCGGGGAGCATGTTTGTATTCCAAGGTCCGCTACGAGGCGTATTAATCAGTTACCCTACACAAGAAGAATTACGAAAAGCAATCCCATAACATATTGGAGAAGGCATGACTTCAGACTATAAAATTTGTACGCGCTGTTTGATGGATACCAGCGACCCTAATATTCAATTTGATGAACAAGGTGTATGTAATCATTGTCATGATTATGACCGCATGATGACTCAAAAAGTAATCACAGGTGCGGCGGGAGAAAAATATTTACAAAAGATTGTGGACGAAATGAAACGCAATGGACGCAACAAACCTTATGATTGTATTATTGGCGTAAGCGGTGGCGTAGATAGTACTTATGTTGCGTATCTTGTAAAAAAAATGGGTCTACGTCCGTTAGCCATTCACATGGATAACGGCTGGGACTCTGAACTCGCCGTAAAAAATATTGAAGAAACCCTCAAACGCCTCAATATTGACCTTTATACAGAAGTGCTAGATTGGGAAGAATTTAGAGATTTACAATCATCTTTTCTTAAAGCCTCCACCCCTGATTCTGAAATTCCAAGCGACCATGCCATTTGGGCAGTGCTTGGCAACATGGCAGATAAACTGAAAGTGAAATATATTATTTCTGGATTCAATGTCCGCACCGAATCACATTTACCGCGCGCTTGGTCACAAGGTCATTTTGATTGGAAATACATTCAAAGCATTCAAAAACAATTTGGAAAAACGCGCCTCAAAACCTACCCACATATTGGGTTCTTCACCTATTACCGTCGCTTACTCACACATCGCCGCGTGGACATTTTGAATTATCTACATTACAACAAAGCCGAAGCCATGAAAATTTTAGAACAAGAACTAGGCTGGCGTTATTATGGTGGCAAACATTACGAATCAATTTATACCCGTTTTTATCAAGGTTATATTTTGCCAACCAAGTTTGGGTACGATAAACGGCGTTGCCATCTCTCTAGTTTAATTTGTTCAGGTGAAATTACAAGAGAAATAGCATTGCAAGAATTAGAAAAACCAACCTATTCACCTACCATGCAAGAAGAAGACCGCGAATATGTTGTTAAAAAATTAGGGTTTACCGATGAATCGTTTGAAGCAATTTTAACCGCGCCTAAAAAATCATTTTGGGATTATCCATCTTACACACGCATTGTGGAAGGACCGCTATTTAAAGGTTTATATAATATTGCGCGTGATGTTTACCGCAACCGCCAAAAGAAAACGCATCAGGCTGAGGCATAAATGCGGATTGCATACGTCAGCTTGCATTGGGCGCGCACCAAAAATTCTGGTGTGGGGAAAAAAATTCAAAGCCAAGTAAAAATTTGGAAGGAGATGGGGCATGAAGCGCGTTTGTTCATGCACACCTCACAACATGAACCGCCTAGCGAATTAATCGAGGCGGAAATTTTTCCTTATCAAACAAAAAACAAATTTCAAACCGAGGTGAATCGCATCCGCGCCGCAAAACAAATGGTCAAATCTATTGAGGCGTTCAAACCCGATATTATTTATTTGAGATACGGCATTTATGTTTACCCTGCTCATCAATTAATGCGAATTGCGCTCGTGGTGGAAGAAATCAATACCAATGATTTAACGCAACATGAAGGCTTGGGCGGAATATATAGTTTATACAATCGCCTTACACGCGGGATATTTTTGCGCCGCGTTGCTGGATTGGTGACTGTTTCGCAGGAACTGGCAGTTTCTTCCGCTTTTGCCAAATATCAAAAACCGACTTGCGTGATTGCAAACGGTATTGAATTAGAGGCGCTTCCCACGCTTCCACCCGCTTCAAATAAAATTCCGCGCCTAGCGTTTATTGGCAGTCCAGATAATCATTGGCATGGGGTTGATAAATTAATTTTACTAGCCAATCTCGCCCCTGATATTCATATTGATATAATTGGATATAATCAACTTCCGCAGTATTTGCCATTGCCCAATAATATTACCTTGCATGGGTACTTAACTCTTGAGCAATACAAAAAAACGCTGGCAATGGCGGATGTTGCCATTAGCTCTTTGGCGTTGCATCGCGTTAAACTAGAAGAAGCCTCCCCATTAAAAAGCCGAGAATGCCTTGCCTTTGGTTTGCCTCTTATCACCGCTTACGACGATACGGATTTGACAACCCAAGAGCATGATTTTCTGTTGAAGATACCCAACAAAGAAGATAATATTCAAACTCATTTTTCCTCAATACGCGATTTTGCCTATCGTATGCGCGGCTATCGTGTAGAAAGAAAACAAATTGTTCAATTAGACCAAAAGTCAAAAGAGTTAAGAAGATTTTCGTTTTTTCATGAAATTTTAGAAAAAAACAAAACCTTAAATTAAATAGCATTTTAGAACGCATTGGAAGAAAGTATGAAAAACAATTTTATAAAAGTTTTAATAATAATTGGCGGTGGGTATGTTTTTTTTAGGGCAATGCTTGCCTTTGAAAAAATATCTTCAGGCACAGGCTTTTGGTGGCAAACTTATTCCATGAAATGGGGATTAGGATTGTTTGGTTTTGCTATCTTTTGCGCGCTATCGCTTGCGCTAATCGCTTTCCTTTTATGGCGAATAGAAATTTTTGGCGATATTTTTCAGAAGTTAATTTCATTTCGTAAGAAAATTGGCGCTGCCCGATTTGCGCTCGCTGTGGCAACGTTTATCTTTCCGATTTGGTTTTTTCAATTTACTGCATGGGGAGTAGTGTTTAACGATTTGTATATTCGGCTCATCGTATGGGCTGGCGTAATTGTGGCACTTTCTTTTCTGATAAGCAATACTAATTTTATAGAATGGAAATATTGCCTTATCGCGCTCTTGCTCACATCCGCTTTGTTTGTTAGCGCCGTATCGTTTATTAACGTAACCGATTATCCCTTCTCAATGGGTTGGTCCGAAGGCAACCGCATGTGGGATTATTCCATCATGTTTGGCAGAGAATTGTACGATTACCCGTCAGATAAAAATATTGAAGTCTTGCTTGATGTTGGGCGACAATTTGTAGGCGGGTTGCCGTTTATATTTTCTGGCGTCACTATTTACATGGAACGTTTTTGGATAGCGCTGACTTTAGTTTTGCCATACTTACTATTAGGGCTTGCCGCGTTTCGTTTTACTCGCACAAACTTAAAAGAATGGGCATTCACTACATTTTGGGCATTTATTTTTCTCAAACAAGGACCGATTCATCCTCCTCTCGTTTTGTGTGCTGCCGCTACTGCCCTTGTTTGGCGAAGCCCGTTATGGTTGGGAATACCATTAATTGCTGTAACAAGCTATTTTGCAGAAGCCAGCCGTTTTACATGGGTTTTCGCACCTGGCATGTGGATTGGCATGCTCGAAATTATGAGTTCTAATTTACAGAACAATAAATTACCTAAAACTGCCTGGGTTCGAGCCATTACTTTAGCCTTAACTGGCTTTATTGGTGGGCAGTATGGCAAAACGATAATTTCACTCATTACCGTACAATCTCAAACGCCTCTTAGCCCGTCTATCTCTGTAAACCAAGCGGTTTCCATGGTAGCCGCTCCTTCTCAGCCTTTATTATGGTATCGGTTATTGCCAACAGACACATACCCATTAGGAATTTTGTTTGGTCTATTAATTGCAACACTGCCTCTAATTTTTCTATTAATTTACTTAATCGTTACCAATAAATGGCAACTTAACCTTTGGCAAAAATTAGCAATTCTTGGTCCACTTACCGCGTTTTTAATAGTTGGTATTATTGTCAGCACCAAAATAGGTGGCGGGGGTGATTTACATAACTTAGATATGTTTTTGATTGGTTTAATGTTTACGGGCGTTGTATCTTGGGAAAAAGCAGGGAAGCAATGGTTTACTCAAATCCACGCCGCCTCTGATTGGATAAAGACAAACCTCGTTTTATTCTTTGTATTGCCAGGTGTATTTGCATTAGGCGGGATGCGCTCATTTGCATTTGCTGAAGATGCCGCATGGTTAGCAGTGTTAACCGATTCTCCAAACGAAAAAGCCTTAGATATGATACCTTCAGACGCAGTAGTGAGCAACGCACTTGATGTTATTCAAGAAGAGGTGAATATCGCAGTTGCGCAAGGCGGCGAAGTTTTATTTATAGACCAACGCCAACTGCTTACCTTTGGTTATATAACGAACGTACCTTTCATACCAGAATATGAAAAGAAAATATTAATGAACAATGCGCTTGGCTCACGCCAAGCCTATTTTCAAAGATTTTATGGAGAACTTGCCACCAAACGCTTTGCGTTGATTATCTCAGAGCCGCTTCGATTTACGATACAAGATACTGTTGACCGTTTTGGTGAAGAAAATAACGCTTGGGTGCAATGGGTTTCGATACCCGTATTGTGTTATTACGATATAAAAACCACACTTAGAGAAGTTAATGTTCAGCTACTAGTTCCAAAACTGCAACCTGTAGATTGTTCTGCCGAATTGCCAGTGGAGTTACCTTGAACCTTCGCTACATCTTTTTGCGCCTCATTCGCCACTTTATGCCTGAATCTGTTGCGAGATATTTGCTCAAACGTAGATGGCTGATTCGCCCTGGACTTGAATCCAGCGACCCGCTTGCGGCGGTGGAACAATATGTTAAAACTTTATCTCAACATGGAAAAACGATTCAAGGAAAAAAAGTTTTGTTATTTGGTTATGGCGGACGTTTTGCCGTAGCGGTGGAATTATTGAAGCGCGGAGCGAGTCATATTATTTTATGCGACCATTTTGTATTGCTCGACCATGAACGCAATGCACAACTGCTCCCAGAGTATGAAATGTATCTGAAACGGAATCAAGATGAAGTCCAGCCGCGAAGCGAATTTATCACACTGTTGCATGGTGATATTCGAGACGAATCCATTCAATCTCAAATATCGCAAGTGGATTGTATTCTAAGCACATCGGTTTATGAACATTTGGATGATGTGAACGGTATTACAAAAGCGCTTGCAAAATTAACTTCGCCACAAGGCTTTCATTTGCATTTTATTGATTTGCGTGACCATTATTTCAAATATCCGTTTGAGATGTTGAAGTTTAGTGAAAACGTTTGGAAGAATTTTCTGAACCCCACCAGCAATTTGAATCGTTTTCGCTTCAATGATTATCAAAAAATTTTTGAAACATATTTTAATAAAGTGCATATTGCTGTCATCAGCCGTGAAGAAGAGGCGTTTCGTTTGGCTCAGCCTACCATTCGACCTGAATTTTTCACGGGCGATGTTTCTGTTGATTCGATTGCATTAATTTATACAGTAGCCGAAACACCTATTCAATAATGTTAAGCAATAAACCTTTTTTATTAAAGATTTTTCTTTTACTAGTAAGCATTGAAACCGCTTTTTCGTTTTTTATGCTTATCTCTATTGAGGCTGATTCAAAAAATACTCTGTTATTTGGATTTTCATTTGCACGCCTCATCTTAATTGGCATTGTAATTACTCTCTTTCTTTTTGCTTTTTTACTTTTTGTTTATGTATTAACTTCACATTTACGTTTACAAAAAATAATAAATGCTGTAAGTGAAATGAGCGAACGCCAAAGTCTTTCATTTGTTGTTTGGTTTCTTACCGCTGTTTTATTTTTAGGAGTTGCATTTTTACTTACGCCTTCACAAAGAATCGGCGATGCGATTTATGAACGACTGTTACCAATTGTGTTATTGGGCATTATTCTTTCCGCTCAAACTTTGCTGTTTCAATTTGCTTGGCTAGGGAAAAAACTTAACTTCAATTTTTTGTTTCAATGGAAAACCGCTTATCTCACGGCAGGTTTTACGTTTGTAGTCATATTTTTTTCATGGCTGTTAATTACTTGGAGCAAAATTGGCATTGTGCCTGAAAGAACAGGCTGGGCGCCACCTGGCACACCTGTTCTTCCTCAACAAGCCTTCATAGCGTTGGGCATTGGCTTTTTCTTTTACTTAATCACAAAACATTGGGAGTGGATAACAAACTTAAAAAAAGCGGACTTGGCGATTGCAATTGCTTTATGGTTATTAGCAAGTGTTCTCTGGCTCAATGAACCATTACGCGATTGGAGTTACTTCACTGCCAAACCCAC
The DNA here is from genome assembly GCA_016789365.1 of Anaerolineales bacterium. GTDB lineage: Bacteria > Chloroflexota > Anaerolineae > Anaerolineales > Villigracilaceae > Villigracilis. The sequence goes on along the minus strand of JAEURH010000022.1, from coordinate 10,304 downwards.
GCCACCTAATGTTGAAATTTACCCATACTCTGATGCCGCTTTATACGATACGTTTGCACAAAACTACATCATTGGCACAAGTGTTCAATATGGATTAATTCACCGCCCGGGCTATGCAATTTTTCTGGCTTTCCTTCATGCAGTCATTGGTCAAGATTATGATTCTGTTATCTTTGCTCAAATTTTATTTCTTGCTATTGGACCTGTTGCTTTATATTTTCTCGTATCTAAACTTGGGGGCAAATCTGCTGGAATCATTGCCGCCTTAATCCTTATCTTCCGTGAAAAAAACGCCATCGCGCTCACAAACATCATCGAAGTATCTCATTCAAAATTATTTATGTCTGATGTGCCTACGATGATATTAACAATTGCATTTACATACTTTTTGATTCATTGGCTTAAGAATGAAGAAAATAAATTATATGTAGGCATCATAGCAGGCGTGTTTTTAGGGTTTGCGGCATTAATTAGAAGCCAATCTCTCATCATTATTCCGATTGTTTTCCTTTGTATTTTCATTGCCAAAAGAAAAACTCTAAAACTTGCCTTCATACAAATCGCTATGTTTTTATTAGGTGTGATAATCGTTGTGTTGCCGTGGATGTTGAGAAACCATCAAATCTCTGGGCGCATGGTTATTGAATATCAACCTTTTTACACCACCGTCATTGCCAGTGGTTATACCAATAACCCCACCGATATTGAAAAATTGCCAAACGAAACCGTACAACAATATGACGACCGCATGTTTTCTATGATTTTGAATTACATGCGCGAAAACCCTTTAGAGGTGGCGCGTTTTTATACTGCATATTTTGTGCATAACGAAATATCTTCTATCATTTATTTACCCATGTCACTTAACTTTTTAGACGCGCGCAGTTATGTGCGTGAGTTAAATATGTGGGGTTGGAATCCGCCTTTTGCAAACCCCGCGCCAAAAATTCTTCCGTTATTTTTTATCACACTTGGCATTATTGCGCTTGGCATTGGCATTGCCTATCAACGCGCAAAATGGATTGGATTATTACCACTCTTAATTCATTTAGGATATAGCCTAAGTGTTGTGCCATTTAAGACATCGGGTTGGCGCTTCATCCTACCCGTAGATTGGGTGCTGACCCTCTACTTTAGCATTGGCTTGATGCATTTAACTTTAATGATATTCTCTTTGTTTAATAATGTTTCTAAAAAGATTGAAAATACAAAAGCCATCCCAACTCAGTTGAATTATCAAAAAACAATACCTGTGCTAAGTATATTCTTAATCATTGGGTTGGCGTTTCCGCTTGTAGAAAAAGCCATTCCGCAAAAATACCCAGCATTAAGTTCAGGCGAATTAATTCAAACTTATTTTGTAGAAGATATTATTTTAGAAAACGGTGAAGCCATGACCCCGTCAGATTTGACAAAATTTCTCGAAGCAGAAACCAACTCCACGGTCCTGTACGGACGCGCTTTGTATCCATCATTTTATAAAAGTGGAGAATTTTGGGGCGATGATGATTCGTATCCGCTTGAAATGCGAGACATCTCTCGTTTACAATTTTTGCTGATTGGACCTGCCCAACGTCAAATTTATATTCCTTTAACGTCTTCGCCAAACTTTTTTCCGCATAGCGCAGATGTAATAGTCGTTGGGTGTAAAACAAAAACGGGCGGCGTTCAAGCGTTGTTAGTAAAAATAAACGATAAAGATTTTGTTTACAAAACGCCGTGGCTAGGATTAATTTGTGATTCACACTAATTACGAGATGTAACCATGAATCAAAAACTAGAAAACTTTTTTTCTCACTACGAAATTTTTTTACCGCTGATATTATGTATTTTATTTCTAGCGGCTTCTTTGCCCGGCATTACTTGGGGCGCGCCTGCTTTATGGAATCCAGACGAATTGGTGTGGCGGGTAGATAGCGCCTTGCGCGGCGAATTAAAGTTTGATGAAACCGAACCTGATTGGAATTACCCATCTTTGCCAAAATATGTGATGTATTTCATCGGCTGGGTAGTATATGGAATGGGAAAATCAAGTTTTGCGTTTATCGTGTCAGCGCGTGTATTCTCTTCCATCTTGGGGGCAATTGCTGGTGCATTGATTTACTTTCTTGCTAGAAACATTGGCATAGATAAAAAATATTCTTTCTTGGCGGGCATTCTTTACATTGTTAGTGGCATTGCCGCCGCCAACGGACGTTTTGCTCACAATGATTTGTATTTGCAGTTGTTTACTATTCTGTGTGTGTATTGTCTTGTAAAGTATCAATCGCAAAAAACAAACACTTGGCTGTATGCTTCGTTTTTATGTGTGGGGTTGGCAACTTCTAGCAAATATACGGGTGGTAGTTTAATGTTTTTGCCTGTAATTGTGTATATCACTATAAATTGGAGTGAGATACGCACAAATTGGCTTCGTATGGTAGGTACATTAATTCTTGGCGGAATTGTCGCTTTTGTTGGGTATGTCATCGGCACGCCAAAATCATTAATTGACCCCATCAACTATTTCGTCAATATTATGATTGTTCTTGATAACTTGCGAAGTTACGGCTTCAATTACGGCACGCGGATTGGGTTATTTGGTCAGTGGGGTATTTTGAAAAGCACGGTTGGAGTATTTTGCTATTACCTTTTTATCGTATCTTTTATTTGGATTTCCTTGAAATTGCTTTTACAAAAAACAAGGAAAATATTTTTTGAACAAAAAATTGCTCAAGCCGCAGGCGTTTTTATTCTGGCTTTATTGATTTTTGATATCCCCTATCTTGTATCTATCAATTATATTGATAGATACTTTATTCCTTTCGTACCTTTTTTTGCAATTTTGGCTGTGCTATTTTTGAAAGACCTGATTGATTTTGCTTCTAAACCAAATTGGAAATGGCTTCAATTTGCTTTAATCTCTATCTGCATTATTGGCTTATCCTATTCCACCTTGCGATTGGTTAGCATCTCTTTATTATTCATAAACGATGCACGTATCCCTGCCACTGCTTATATTGCAACGATTCGAGGATATCAAAAAAGTATTGAATACACGTTATATCCGCCATTGATTGAAAAAAGACGCTTCATGCGGGCGCATAACTACCCAATTTATTTTGTTGAATGGATTGGCGATGATGTACCTACTGGGGGACGCTTTGAATATAATCAAGGTGAAAAAGGTTTGTTAGAACGTGATACCGATTACTTTGTGATTGATAGTTTTACGTATGCACGCTTTGGTAATCCTTCGGTATGTGCTACCACGCCGGTAGAATGTGACTTTTTCAAAAGGTTAATTGATGGTGAAATAAAAAGTTATCGTTTGCTAAAAGAATTTACTTATCAATTGCCAACTTATTTGCCACAGGTAAGAATTACGGCAGTGAATCCAGATATATTAATTTTTGAAAGAGCGCGTTAATCACTTTTTTTCAAGCACAACCAGTAATCTAGTTGCAAACAAGGCTGGGAAAAATCGCAACAATTTTTCAATCCACTTAATGAAGCGATATGCAAAGGTTGGGTAAAGTTGAGGTCCAGAATATCCGCCAGAAGCGGCATACGCTAGGGCGGCAATTCTTTCTACCCTAACGATTTTCCAATCTGATAAATTTTCTGAAAAATATTTTTGCACAAAAATTCTTGTGGCGTTGCCTTGTGCGGCGTAATAATCAATTTGATTCACATCCCAGCCTTCGGGTGCAAACCATGTAATATCTTTTGCTTTGCCAATGGGTTCAACATGAAGCAAGCCATACACAATATATCCCAACAAACTTAATGCTGGTTCCATCATTATTACACGCCCGCCTGAATTTAATACACGATGAAATTCTTGTAACGCATTATCTGGATAACGAAAATGATGAAACACATCTACCATTAATAGATTTGAAACCGATGCATTCTTAAACGAAAGTTGATATGCGTTTTCAACTTGGTCAATCCATGGGTATGGAAATAAATCCGTCAGAATACAATCAGGTAAAGTTTCACGAATGCTACCCATGCCTGAACCAAGTTCTACCGTTTTGCCTGAGGCGTTGCTTAGGTGTTGCTTCATTGTTTGATACAAGTCATTGTAAACAATGCGCAATAAAGGTTTGCGACTCCATAGATTATGATTTTTTTCTATTAAGTCATTATGTAAGTTAATACCCATAGTTACTTTACAAAATGACCAATTTCATAAACATTCCCCAAAAATGCTGGGGTGGCTTTCATGACTTGAATAGATTTTTTTTGAAGTATTTTTTCGGCCGCCTGAGCCACATCTTGCTCAGTGGAAAAGTGATGCTCACGAATGTTATACCCCAATAAGCGAAACATAAAAACCATAAAGGGGCGTTCCACTGGCACACCATATACAATTTGCCCGTTTGGTTTTAGAACACGTTTGATTTCAGAAAATGCTTGTTCCAATTCATTTGGCTTGAGATGTTCAAGAATACTAATTAATAAAACCGTATCAAATTGATTGTCAGCATAAGGCATTTTCAAAACATTCCCGTTTTGCAAATCAGGGTGAATGTTGTGTGTTGCAAAAACTTGTTTGACGACATTTACATCACAAGTTAAATCTAAACCATAGATTTTTTTATATTTTTCATTTAGATTTAGGAAGGTTAACCCGCTTCCAAACCCGACCTCCAAAATAGTTTCTCCACCTCGGCATTGATCTAAGCATAATTCAACTCTTCGGCGGTACATGTTTCCAAAGATTGGCAGATAATAAAAAATAACGGAATATATTTTTTGTACGCCTTTATATTCTTTGTAAGGTAATAAACGAAGTTTTTCAATCATTTACAATTTCCTCACACAAATTTAATTCTTCTTGCCGCAAAGGCAACCATTCGTAATAATAGTAAGCCATGTTTCCAACGTGAAATATTAGTTGTGCCATACACTCGTTCACGATAACGAATGGGTAAATCTACAATTTTTTTGTTTAACTTTGCCGCGCCGAAGATTAAGTCGAAATCGCCGAAGGGGTCAAAGTCGCCGAAGTACGAACGATTTGCCGCGATTTGTTCATAATCTTTTCGCCATAAAACTTTTGTTCCGCACAAAGTATCTTTTATCGGCTGACCTAATAACCAAGAAAATGCCATACTAAATAATTTATTGCCGATGAAGTTCAAAGTTTGCATGGCTTGTTTTTCCATTGGGTACACCAAACGAACACCGTTAATAAATTCACCAGTCCCTGATGTAATTGCTTCATAAAAACGCGGCAAATCTTCAGGTGGAACGGTTAAGTCTGCGTCAAGAATCATCAAGATATCGCCAGAGGCTTTTTCGAAGCCGAGTCGAATCGCGTCAGCCTTGCCGATGCCTGTTTGCTGAAAAACCAGGCTGGGGGTAGTGGGGTGAAGCGGAATTTCATCAAGAATTGTTTGATAGGTATTATCTTTTGAATGTCCTTCTACAAAAATCAATTCGGTTTTTGAACCCATTTTAGGTAAACGCTCAAAAATATTTTTGATATTACCTTCTTCGTTTCGTGCGGCAACAACTACGGAAACACTTGGTTGGTTTGCAGGCGTAGGCATAGGGCGTGCCACAATAAAATTTGAAAGTGCAAAATTATTGAATGGAAAAAGTTTTACAAGATAACGGTTTGCAAAACCACCTAATGGAAGCGGAAACAAAACTTCTTGTGAGTTGCGAATGGTTTCAAAACCAGATAATCGTAAAAGGTTATTCACATCTTCTACGGTTAACCAATTTTGGCTTAACAACGGAGAGGCTAAATTTAAAGTTTGTGCAATGGCTAAAGGAAATTGCCACAAATGACTATAAAAATTTAAGATAATTCTTGTGTGTGGTTTACAAAACTTTTTGACTTGTTCAAGCGCACGTTGCACATCCCATAAATCGTTGATGGTATCTGAAAAAATGATGCTATCGAATTCACCTGTGAGTGTTGATAAATCATGTGCATTAAGTTGATGATATTCAATGTGCGGATTTTGTTTTTTTGCACGTGTAATCATTTCGGCAGAAAAATCAATACCTACACCATGCGAAGGATTTAATTGTGAGATTAAATTCCCTATACCACACCCAATTTCAAGAATGCGTTGATTGGGGCTGACAAGAAATTTGTAAATTTCTGTTAAGCGTTTGTGATACCAACGTCCCATGCCTTGCCATGAATCGCGTTTAACGGCAATTTTGTCCCAATGTTGTATTCGGGTTTGTTGGTAAAGTTTTCCTGCTTCATCAAAAAGTAAGGATTGATTCATGTGGGTGATTCGTCTATCAGTAAAAAGTGAGTTATAATTCAGTCACTGAATTTTGGAATTATAAAGCATGAATGTCGAATCAACAAACGAAGAAGTCCGCGAACTTTCCCTGCTTGAACAAATTGAAAGCGACCCCGATGTAAACCAAGCCACCCTTGCTACGCAACTCGGTGTTGCGGTTGGCACGGTCAATTGGCATTTGAAAAGATTAATTGCTAAAGGTGCTGTCAAGGTTTCTCGCGCTGAAAGAAAAAAGTTACGTTACATCATCACCCCCGAAGGCTTGGCATTGCGTGCCCGCCTTGCCATTGATTATGTTGAACGTTCATTTTCGGTGTATCGTCGCACGCGCCAAAAAGTGAAAGATAACATCACAAAAATTCGTAAAGCAGGTTTTGACCGTGTGCGCATTGTTGGCACGGGTGATGTGGCAGATATTTGCAAACTGACTTGTCTGGAACAAGGTATTAAAGTTGTGAATGAAAAAAATATTCCTGCTTTAATTTTAGATGGATATAAAGTGAAATTGGAAGGCGTAGAATGAATCAAAAACATGTTTTGATTACAGGTGGTGCGGGCTACATCGGTTCAATTCTGACCTCCGAGTTGTTACGGCAAAATTACCAAGTAACTATCTTAGACTCTTTGCTCTTTGGCGGTGAAAGCATTTTGCCATTTATGAGTCATCCAAACTTTCATTTTATTAAAGCGGATGTAACAGAAGCGCGCGCCATTCGCGATTCGATTAAGAAAGATTGGGATAAACCCAATGCTGTGATTCACTTGGCGGGCATTGTTGGGTTTCCAGCCTGTCAAGCGGTGGGCAAACAAGTCTCGTGGAAATACAATGTTGAGGCGACAAAACTTGCATACGAACAGTCAGCAGATTTGGGCGTGGAAAGATTCGTGTTTGCATCCACTTATAGCAATTATGGATTAAGTCCAGATGGCAAGCCTGTCACAGAAGAATCGCCATTAAATCCACAATCTTTATATGCAGAGACAAAAATCGCCGCAGAAGAATATTTGCTCAATCAAAAAGATTCATCTTGTGCGCCATTGTTGTTTCGATTTGCAACTTTATATGGAATTTCCCCACGCACACGTTTTGATTTAATAGTCAATCAATTTGTGTTGGAAGCATTTACAAAACGTCAATTAATAATTTATCAACGCGGATATTCACGTTCATTTGTTCATATTCGCGATATTGTGCGTGGAATTATCATGGGCTTAGAAGCGGAGCAAAATAAAATTCGTGGACAAGTTTTTAATTTGGGAACTGAAAACGGAAATTACACAAAAAGTGATATTGTGAATTTAGTTTTGAAGCGTATGCCCGAAACGATTGTGGAATATAAAGATTTAACATTTGGCGGCGACATGCGCGACATCACTGTTTCATTTGAAAAAATTAAACGAGTGCTTGGCTTTGAAACAACTTTAGATGTAGATGATGGTGTGCGTGAAGTTTTATTTGCATTGAAATCTGGGTTGATAAGAAACCCAACGGAAGATAGATACAGAAACGCGCAATTTATAGTTCAATAATATGTCATTGCGAGGAGCGTTCTTGTTCTTTGCGACGAAGCAATCTCTTGATAAGTTGGAGATTGCTTCGTCGGACTAAAATCCTCCTCGCAACGACATAAACAATGGAGAATTTATGACAGAAAGTTTTTGGAAAAATAAACGTATCATAGTAACAGGTGGCGGAGGATTTCTCGGCTCGTTTGTAGTTGAAAAATTAAAAGAACGTGGTGCAACTGATATTTTTATTCCGCGCAAAAAAGATTATGACTTAACACAACGCGAAGCGATTGAACGTTTGTATGATGATGCGTTGAAAAATGTTGACCCAAAAAATGTCGTTGTGATTCATCTCGCCGCAAATGTAGGTGGCATTGGTGCGAATCGTGAACATCCTGCTGAATTTTTCTATGACAATATGATTATGGGTGTAGAACTCATGCACCACGCTTATAAAAGAGGCGTTGGAAAATTTGTCGCTACGGGAACTGTGTGTGCATATCCAAAATTCACACCTGTCCCATTCAAAGAAGATGATATTTGGAATGGCTATCCAGAAGAAACCAATGCGCCGTACGGACTTGCAAAGAAGATGATGCTCGTGCAAGCACAGACGTATCGTCAACAATATGGTTTCAATGCTATTTATCTTTTGCCAGTTAATTTATATGGTCCACGAGATAATTTCAATTTGCAAACATCGCATGTGATTCCAGCCTTGATTCGCAAAGCGGTAGAAGCAAGCGAACGTGGCGATAAAGAATTACAAGTGTGGGGTGATGGTTCACCGACTCGTGAATTTTTATATGTAGAAGATGCCGCCGATGGAATCATCACAGGTGCTGAAAAATATAACGGCGATTTACCAATCAACCTCGGTTCTGGATATGAAATCTCAATCAGAGATTTAACAGAATTAATTGTTAAACTCACTGGTTTCAAAGGCCAACTCACTTGGCAAACAGATAAACCAAATGGTCAACCTCGTCGTGGACTCGATGTGAGTCGTGCCAAAGAATTATTCAATTGGAGTGCTCAGGTTCAATTTGAAGAAGGTTTGAAGAAAACGATTGAATGGTTCAAAGCGAATCGAGAGAAAATTCGTTAGCAAGCACTTTACGGATTACGAATCACGCATCACGTAATTCGTAATCCGTAAGATTGAGAAACTATGTCTGAACTTACCAAACACGAACCCACCACTGTTTACATCAAACCAACCAAAGGTTTATCTTCATTAAATTTAAGAGACCTATGGATTTATCGTGAACTTGTTTTCTTCATGGTGTGGCGCGATGTAAAAGTTAAATATAAACAAACACTTTTAGGCATGGCATGGGCTGTGATTCAACCTGTGATGACCATGCTTGTTTTCACTTTTCTTTTTGACCGCGTTGCAAAACTTCCAACCGAAGGAATTCCATATCCAATCTTTGCATTCACGGCTTTACTTCCGTGGGGATTGTTTGTAACTGCATTGAATCAAGGAAGTCGCTCGCTTGTTGCACACAACAACATGGTCACGAAAATTTATTTTCCGCGCCTCATTCTTCCAATGTCATCTGTCTTTGCAGGTCTTGTTGATTTCGCAATTGCATTCGTTATTCTCGTTGGCTTGATGTTTTATTATCAATTTGTGCCAGCGTGGAATTTGATTTGGACGCTTCCACTTTTTCTTTTGCTTGCGATTATCACCGCATTAGGAGTTGCCCTTTGGCTCTCTGCGATTAACGTTCAATATCGGGATGTAAACCAAGCGCTTCCGTTTCTGACTCAATTCTGGCTGTTTGCTACACCCGTAGCCTATTCTGCCTCCGTGATTTCTGAGCAATGGCAAATTGCTTATTCATTAAATCCGATGGCAGGTGTAGTGAATGGATTCCGCTGGGCATTGCTTGGCACAGGCAACGGACCAGACATCACGCTTTGGGTTTCCGTTGGTATATCAATTTTGATTTTCATCTCTGGTCTTTTCTATTTTAGAAGCATGGAAAAAACCTTCGCGGATACGATTTAATGGCAACAGCAATTTCAGTTAAGAACATTGGCAAACAATATAAGATTGGCGCGGCGGAAACGAAATTCCGCTATAACATGTTGCGTGATGTAATTGTGGATACAGTCACGGCACCGATAAGAATTGCCAAAGCCATGATTGGCAAATCAGACCGTCGCATGAATCAAAATTATGTGTGGGCGTTGAAAGACGTTTCATTTGATTTAGAAGAAGGCAAAGTGCTTGGCATAGTTGGACGAAATGGTGCGGGCAAGAGTACATTACTAAAAATTCTTTCTCGTGTTACTGAACCAACTACTGGAACAGTCACAGTCCGCGGACGTGTTGGTTCATTACTTGAAGTAGGCACAGGTTTTCATCCTGAATTATCAGGCAGAGAAAATATTTATATGAATGGTGCGATTCTCGGAATGCGCCGTTCTGAAATTGATTCCAAATTTGATGAAATTGTTGATTTTTCTGAAGTGTCACAATTTATTGATACACCTGTCAAACGTTATTCTTCTGGTATGTATCTG
>JAEURH010000229.1 GCA_016789365.1 Anaerolineales bacterium | reverse complement strand
ATCACTTCACCATTGGGCTTGATGTTTTTACCTTCATACAAAGCACGCAATTCATCAGCACTTTTGAAAGTTGCATCTGCTTCATTGACTGCTTGCGCCCACGGAATGCTTACGGCTGTTGGAATGTGTCCGCCGCGTGTTGCACCTTCTTGCGGATAATTCGGCATGTGAGTCAGTTCACCAGAATATTCTTTCGGTGAACGAACATCTACCAATGGCTGTTTAGATTCAATTTGTTTGAAGATGTCATCACGAAATGCGCGAATGGATTTATCCGCTTCTTTTGCTTTATAGGTTGTCTTGGGATATGAAGGGACATCTTTTACAAAGGGACGCTTTTCTTGTTCCCATTTCAAACGTCCGCCGTTCATAATTTTCACGTTTTGATGACCATAATATTGGAACAGCCATAATGCATAAGCCGCAAACCAATTGGATTTGTCACCATAAAATACAACGGTTGTATCGTTTGTGATTCCTAAATTGGATGCAACTTCTTCAAATTTTTCTTTGGTCAAAAAATCGCGTCGTAATGGATGTTGTAACGTGCTGAACCAATCTACTTGCACTGCACCTTCAATGTGACCCGTGGCATATAACAACGGGTCTTCATCTGATTCAATGATGCGTACATCAGGATTGTTGAGATTATTAGCAACCCATTCAGTATCAACTAAATATTCAGGTCGAGCGTAAGACATGATGTATTTTTTCCTTTTTTGTGTGTAGAGTGCGTCGCGCCGTACAGGGTAACAGGTTTTGGTTTTACAAGCGCGACGCACCCCGGTATGTAAAAATAAAAAGCAGTCAACATAAAACAAAAGGACAGCGAACAATCCTGCGGATACAATTTTCACGCGGGAGCCGTTCCAC
>JAEURH010000228.1 GCA_016789365.1 Anaerolineales bacterium | reverse complement strand
AGAGGTAAACAAGTCGCAGTCTTAGTCGAGCTCAAAGCGCGGTTTGATGAAGAATCAAATATCGGTTGGGCGCGTGCTTTGGAAGAAGCAGGTGTGCATGTGGTGTATGGTTTAGTTGGGTTGAAAACGCATTGCAAAATTTCTATGGTGGTTCGTAAAGAGGGCGAGGGCATTCGCCGTTATTTACATTTAGCGACTGGCAATTACAACGCCATCACTTCGCGCATTTATGAAGATATAGGTATGTTCACAAGTGATGGAGCTATGGGCGCAGATGCAACTGATTTATTTAATTACTTAACAGGTTACTCGACCAAACAAAGTTATAAAAAATTATTGGTTGCGCCTGTGAACTTGAGAAACAAAATTTCATCATTAATCAAACGAGAAATTGAACATGCCAAAGCAGGGCATAATGCCAGAATTATTTTCAAAATGAATTCGTTAGTGGATACTGAAATGATTCAATTGTTGTATCAAGCCTCGCAAGCGGGCGTGAAAATTGATTTGCTTGTGCGTGGTATGTGTTGTTTACGTCCAAACATAAAAGGCGTAAGTGAAAATATTCGCGTGGTTAGTATTGTTGGTAGATATTTGGAACATAGCCGCATATATTATTTTCAAAATAATGAGAAAGATGAAATTTATATGGGCAGTGCCGATTTAATGCCACGTAATTTGAATCATCGTGTTGAAGTGGTTTTCCCCGTTGAAGATAAAAAACAAATCAAATATTTGCGTGATAAAGTGTTAGAAAATTATCTCAAAGATAATATGCGCGCCAGAGTTTTACAAGCCGATGGCTCATACGTTCGTACAAAACCAGAATCAGAAAATAAAAGTTTTGATGTGCAATCACACTTGATGGGGGATTGAAAAATAAAACGTAC
>JAEURH010000227.1 GCA_016789365.1 Anaerolineales bacterium | reverse complement strand
ATCAAGACAGCAAATATCAATGTGCCGATTCCAGCAGGTCCGCCGAGAAGCCAGCCAATGATAAACACAGTCAATTCAATTGAAGCGCGCGCAAGGCGGAGACTCAATTTTGTGGTGCGGTGAATCGCCAACATCAAACTATCACGCGGACCTGCGCCCGCATCCACGCCAATATATACAGCACTGGCAATGCCTTGTGTAAAAATCCCTGCAAGTAACATGATGATTTGCAAAATCAAATTTTCCTTGACAGATGGAATGATTAACAAAAATAAATCTAACCACAAGCCAATACTTAAGATGTTTCCGAGTGTCCCCCAGCCCACTTTTTCTTTGAAGAAAAGCACAAGCACTAAGACAACAAAAGCAACAAGAATTGTAATTGTGCCGATGGTTAAACCTGTTAGGTTTGCTAATGCTACTTCAAACACAGACCAAGTACTTGTGCCTAAGTTTGCTCGAATGGTCAATGCTATGGAGACACCATACAAAGCAAAGCCAATTTGAATCACAAAAAAATCACGAACGAACGTATTCCAACGAATCGGTTTGAGCATTTTTCTCCTGTTTTTTTATGTCATTGCGAACCGCGCTTGGTTGTCGAGTTTATCGAGACAATTGTTTTTCGCGGTGAAGCAATCTCCTATTAAATCATAAGATTGCTTCGTCGTCGCTTCACTCCTCCTCGCAATGACATCATATTACTATATGATAGACTCTCTTGCCAAATAAAAATTTACTTCATTGACCGTCCCGCAGGTTTCTTTGTAAAATTTAAACAGTTAAATCAACCCTGCGGGACGTTTCATCTATTTTATTCTTATATCGGAGTTCACATGATAACCATAACACCGTATAAACCTAAATGGAAACAAGAATTTCAAGGAATTGGCTG
>JAEURH010000226.1 GCA_016789365.1 Anaerolineales bacterium | reverse complement strand
ATCACTTCACCATTGGGCTTGATGTTTTTACCTTCATACAAAGCACGCAATTCATCAGCACTTTTGAAAGTTGCATCCGCTTCATTGACTGCTTGCGCCCACGGAATGCTTACGGCTGTTGGAATGTGTCCGCCGCGTGTTGCGCCTTCTTGCGGATAATTCGGCATGTGAGTCAATTCACCAGAATACTCTTTTGGTGAACGGACATCAACTAATGGCTTCTTCGCCTCAATTTGTTTGAAGACATCATCACGAAATGCGCGAATGGATTTATCCGCTTCTTTTGCTTTGTAGGTTGTTTTGGGATACGAGGGAACATCTTTTACAAAGGGGCGCTTTTCTTGTTCCCATTTCAAACGTCCGCCGTTCATAATTTTCACGTTTTGATGTCCGTAATATTGGAACAGCCATAACGCATAAGCCGCAAACCAATTCGATTTGTCACCATAAAAAACTATAGTTGTATCGTTTGTAATTCCTAAATTGGATGCAACTTCTTCAAATTTTTCTTTGGTCAAAAAATCGCGTCGTAATGGATGTTGTAATGTGCTGAACCAATCTACTTGCACTGCACCTTCAATGTGACCTGTGGCATATAATAATGGGTCTTCATCTGATTCAATGATGCGTACATCTGGGTTGTTCAAATTTTTTGCAACCCATTCAGTATCAACTAAATATTCAGGTCGAGCGTAAGACATGATGTGTTTTTCCTTTTTTGTGTTTTCTTGTGTCACCCTGAGCCGTTGGTCGAGTAGGACGAAGTCCGTATCGAGACAAGGCGAAGGGTCTCTACAATTATCTTGAGATTCTTCGCCACTACAAGCAAGAGCGTGGCTCAGAATGACATAATTATTAATATAAAAAGCAGTCAACATAAAACAAAAGGACAGCGAACAATCCTGCGGATACAATTTTCACGCGGGAGCCGTTCCAC
>JAEURH010000225.1 GCA_016789365.1 Anaerolineales bacterium | reverse complement strand
TCAAGTGGGGATTTGACGGCGAGTCCGCCGCGTTGAAGGACGTGGGTGTATATCATGGTGGTTTTTACGTCTTTGTGACCGAGTAGTTCTTGGACAGTGCGAATATCGTAGCCGTTTTCAAGTAGATGTGTAGCAAAGCAATGACGAAAGGTATGCGGGCCCACTACTTTGTTTATATTTGCCTTTTTTGAAGCGGCTCGAACTGCTTTTTGTAATGTTGCTTCGCTGGTGTGCCAGCGTCGTTTTGTTTTGGCTTGAACATCGTCAGTCAGTTTGGCAGAGGGAAACACATATTGCCAACCCCATTCACGCTCTGCATTTGAATATTTTTCTGCAATTGCAAAAGGTAGGTGAACTGCTCCATATCCTTTTGCGATATCTTCCTCATGGATTCGCTTAACACGCAAGAGATGTTCTTTAAGTGGTGCAATTAGACTAGCGGGTAGAATCGTGAAGCGGTCGTTTCCGCCTTTCGGGTCACGGATAATAATTTGGCGATATTCAAAATCAATATCTTTGACACGCAGGCGAACACATTCCATTAATCTTAATCCACCACCATATAAGATTTGTGCCATCAGTTTATGAACGCCAACCATTTCACTAATTAATTTTTGAACTTCAGCGCGACTTAATACAACGGGAACACGCCCTGTTTTTTTTGCTCGTGTGATGTTAATTTCGTCTAGTTTGATATTTAAGACATGCCGGTATAAAAACAAAATGGCGCTTAATGCTTGTGTTTGTGTTGAAGAAGAAAAATTCTTTTGTATGGCAAGGTCGGTTAAGAATGATTCGATTTCAGGTACGCCCATTTCTTTGGGGTGGCGTTTGTTATGAAAAAGAATATATTTTCGTATCCAATAATCATAGGTTTCACCTGTACGAGATGAGTAATGTTTGGTTTTGATGGCATCACTGACTTGTTGCATCAATTTTTT
>JAEURH010000224.1 GCA_016789365.1 Anaerolineales bacterium | reverse complement strand
CTGTACCAACTTCAACAAAAAAATCTGCGCGTGCCATGCCTGCACAATCAATGGCTTTGTATGCACGAATGGCATATTCACGAACCTTTTCTGTGATTTCATTCGACAATTGTGACGGAATGATTAATCCTGATGTGCCATCTACATATTTTGATTCGTAAGAATAAAACTCACGGCTGGGTAATACTTCACCACAGACGGAAGCAATCGGCTCTTCATTGCCTAAGACACTGACTTCTACCTCGCGCACGTTGCCAACGCCTCTTTCAATTAAGATGCGTCTATCATAACGGGCGGCATCCATCAAACCTTCAGCCAAATCAGAACGTGAATTGCATTTACTAATTCCAACCGATGAGCCCAAATTGGCTGGCTTGGTAAAAAATGGATACTCACCCATCGCTTCTACTCTTGCAATCACGTCGTTCATATTATTTTCAATTTCGTTTCGTAACACCAAAATCGAATCAACAATCGGAATATTGTTAGCACGCATTACATCTTTGAAAATGGCTTTATCCATGCCAACGGATGAACCAGCCACGCCCGCGCCAACGTAAGCAACATCTGCAAGTTCAAACAAACCTTGAATTGTGCCATCTTCGCCGAATGGTCCGTGTAAGACGGGGAAGAAAACGTCAATATCTGAAATTTTATTAAGTGTTTCGCCATGATTCGTAATTCGTAATTCGTAAATAGCATTGTGAGATGGTTGTGTGGGCGGAATAACGGGATTCAATTTTGAATAATCATTTTTCTCAAAAGATTCAAGCGTGTTTTCGCCAGTTAACCAATTTCCATCTAATGTGATGCCGATTTGAAACACCTCGTAGCGTTGTGAATCTAAAACAGAAAGCACAGAACGCGCAGACATAAGTGAAACATCATGTTCACCTGAACGTCCGCCAAATAAAACTGCTACTTTAAGTTTCTTCGTCATCAAATCTCTAGTCTCTA
>JAEURH010000223.1 GCA_016789365.1 Anaerolineales bacterium | reverse complement strand
TCTTCGCTCATTTGTGCTAGGAATAATACTCGAACACCTGTTCAGTTGTCAAGGCTTGGAGGTGGGGATTTGGTAGGTGAAAAATTGAGGTTTAAGAAGAAAGGTAGATGGATTTGTTTATGAAAGTTGTAGAAAAACATCGGGTTTTTGTTCTGCAATCCGCAATAGAGCAACGGCTGGACCGCTTGGTTTGCGCCTCCCTTGTTCCCAATCTTGGATTGTTCGCAGACTGACACCCATCATGCCTGCAAATGCAGATTGTGATAGTTTTAATTTTGCCCGAATTACGCGGGGCGGGGCGGGCATTTTCAAGGTATAGGTACGCAGAGATTTTTTGCCAGCCTTATGAGCCTTGACTTCACGAATGCCTTCTAAAATTTCTTGACCAATATCACGTTTAGACATTTTCAATTTCCTTTGCTATTTGCCGCAGAATGTGAGCCGGGATGTTTTCCACTTCGCTCTTGCTGTAGATGGTCAACAACCAGATTTCGCAACCCAACCCCTCTCCCGTCTCCCCTAAAGGGGAGAAGCTTAATCCTTGCGCAACAAGCTCCCTTACCTTTAGGGAAGGGTTGGGGATGGGTCACACCTCACCCCTCCCACGCTTCGCAGTCCCCTTAATGGGGAGGAGACAAAACGCATATTACACTTAGATTTATTTCAAGATATTAATTTCCAAAGAACCAATATTGTCACTTAAACCATAATCTTCATCATTGATTCGAAGCTCAAGGTATCCTGTATCTTGGGCAATTACCACAACTTGCTCCCCTATTTCAAAAATCATATTACCAATTTTCCCAATCAAGGCTCCTTTGGGAGCTTCAGGAAGGGGTTCTGTGCAATCTGGTGAAGGTAACAAATGACTACATATATAATTTGTATCCCCTTCTCCATTAGTAAGAAATTGGTCTTGGGCATATGCCCATCTACCTGAAATTACTATAACTTCTACACGTTCACCGTTATTAAAAAATACACCAGTATATTGCCA
>JAEURH010000222.1 GCA_016789365.1 Anaerolineales bacterium | reverse complement strand
AAACGAAGATAGTATTGTAAAAACCAAACCCGAAAACGATTTATTCAAGTTGTTTATGCAACGCGTTCGTTGGGCAAGTAAAGCTACTGGTTACAGCAGCAATTATGCTAAAACTTTGGCGGTTGGTGTGTTGTTGATGAATCTTTCAATAGTTGTAAGTTGTGGGTTGTGGATTGTAGGTTTGTTGGATTGGAAAGTGTTTTTCGCGGTGTTTTTGATAAAGTATTTGGTGGATTATATTTTATTAGCACAAGCAAATGGCTATTTACGCAAAGGAAAATTTATACTTCCATTGGCGAGTAGTTTGGTGTATCCAGTGTTTGCTAGTGTGGTTGGAATGTACTCGTTGTTTGGTTCTTTTGAATGGAAAGGCCGAAAGTTTAAGAAATAGTTGTACTGAAAACGATTGCCCTAGCCCAGATAGTAGCGGCATCCTTTTTAGACCTGACAGGTTTTAAAAACCTGTCAGGTCTAAAAAGATAAAGCGAATAGCTGGAAATAGCTTCTAAAAATTATTCTACTTTTAAAATTACGGGTAAAATAAACTGTGTTTTTACGGGAATACCGCGTTTGATGGCTGGGTTTACTTGAGGTAAATCGACCAATCGAGCGTGAAGAATGCTATCGATTTTGACTTTGTCGTAGGCGAGTGAATCTTGCGAAAATTGTGGTTCGAACTGGAGTGTTGCATCGGGCAAAACGGTCACTTTGACTTGAATCGTATCAATTTCGGGGTAGAGTTGGTGGAACGGCGTATCGACGTTGAGTTTTTGTTGAATTGTGCTCGACAAGTACTCAAAAAGGCACTGTTTGCGGAGTTCGTCATTGGCTAGTGTGTCGCAATAACTGGTTGATGGGTATTGGTCGACTTTGTTCCAATCGATGGCTTTGAGTTCTTTTTCTAGCAGTTCTTTTTCCTTGGGAACTTGCTTTTCGAAGTACTGACACGAGCTGAAAAAGGCCGCTAAAAATACAATTGCAAATTTTTTCACCTTAGT
>JAEURH010000221.1 GCA_016789365.1 Anaerolineales bacterium | reverse complement strand
GCAGGGTTATCAAGGTGAAGCCACCAGCCGCGAAAGGGCAAATCAATTTAAGGAAACGCTTGAAAAAGCAGGCATCCCCTGCACGATAAGAATGAGGCGAGGCATTGACATCAATGCAGGTTGTGGGCAGTTGGCGGGGTCACAGACCAATTCTCACCAATGAAAGAAGCGGAAATACATCAAGTGAATACAAAACCTTTGAGTTTTTGAGGCTTAGTGACTTTGTGGCTGTTCAAAACTCGTCTTTTTTAGCCCCTTACTCGAAATTCGATAATCTAATATCTGTTCTTCCTCATCTCCTCCGCCACCTTCGCCGAATCCGAATCTTCTCGCTTTTCCAATTCAACCATAATGTTTTGATAGGACTCATCATCTCGGTTTTGACTTAATTTATACGCCGCATCTATCTTGGTGACGTTTACCTCAAAGCCCGCCACGCCTTTTATTTCTTTACGCACAAAGTCTTCGGGCAGAGCCTCCAGCGAGTAGCCTGTTTGGGGTTCATGATTCTGTACCAGTCGAGAAAGAAGCGCGTGTACTTCATCACCTGCTAGCATGTTGATTTTTCCATAGACGTGTACCATCATGTAATTCCACGTCGGCACATTGACGTGGTTGTACCAACGCGGCGAGATGTAGGTGTGTGCGCCCTGAAAAATGAGCAAGACTTCTTGTTCACCAAACGTTTTCCATTGCGGATTGGCTTTGCTCATGTGACCATAAATTTTCAGCGAGCCGTCTTCGCTTTCAATCGTCTCAACAGGCGTGTGCGTGGCGATGACTTTTTCACCATCATGCGAGACGATGGCAGGAAAGTTGTTTTGCTCTAGAAATTGGATGATTTTTGTTTTATCTTCTTCGCGGTAGTATTTGGGGATGTGCATAATTTATTCCTTATACTACGAGTATAATCCCTCAAAATTAATTCAGGAAAAATAATGAAACGCTACCTTCTCCTCACAGTCTTCATCTCAGGTATGACCACACTCGCCGCAGAACTCACCGCT
>JAEURH010000220.1 GCA_016789365.1 Anaerolineales bacterium | reverse complement strand
TACACCATTTCATAAATTGTGTACGAAACTGCCAAAATTGCCATACCCGGATTCAATGTATCCGGACTGCCTGCCCAACCCACTCTTGCAACTGCTGGTGTATCTGCACTTTGACCAATTCCACAAGCAGAGATTATTAAGGTGGCAACCAAAAGTACATACAAAAATTTCTTTTTCATTTCTTCTCCTCTTTTCTAGGCGTGTAAAACAAATTGCGCCACAGCAGATTAAACTGCCATGGCGCAGGTTTCACGACGAATAAAAATTATACATTGACCCTATCAAGGAATCCATTGTATAAATTTTACTGTAAATTCCAAAATCAGGAAAGCATAGAATTATTACATCGTCATTGCGAGCTGCCCTTTGGCGAAGCAATCTCCCTCACTGCAAATGAGATTGCTTCGTCGAGATGTTTCACATCTCTCCTCGCAATGACGATGTATTGGTAAAATCTCCAAATGGAAAACCCAATCAAACTTACAGAAAAATATGAACGTAACGGCTGGCCCTCACTAAAAAGACCAGACCTCAAACCGCCTGCTGGATTAACCCTCCCGCTTCTGACTTCGGTCGAGCGGATTCGCTCACATACACTTTCAGCTCAGGGACAGATTGCCTGCATCAAAGATGGAACTTATTCATCCGATGTATATACCATGTCTTCACATGGAAGTTGGTTATCACGAGTCAGCACAGATAGAACCCTCGTGCCATATTGGGATGATGAAACCCCGCAATGGTCACCTGATGGAAAATGGTTAGCATTTACATTAAATAGTCATGTGCATATTGTTTCAAAAGATGGCAGTTTGCCAAAAAAAATCACGGATTTTACATCCTCAGCCAGTGGACCGCGTTGGATGCCTGATTCAAAAGGTTTAATTGTTTCATTTGAACGTCACGATGCCGACCAATTACTACTTACGGATATTGATGGTGATTACCCAACTGCATTGACCAATGACACAATCGGTGACCATTGGGATGCAAACCCATCACCGGATGGGAAATTTA
>JAEURH010000021.1 GCA_016789365.1 Anaerolineales bacterium | reverse complement strand
GATTCGCGCTGAACTTCGCGCATCCTTGAAACCAATTTTAGATTTAGAAAGATTAATCAATCGAGTGATTGCAGGGCAGGCACAACCACGTGATTTAGTAGGAATGAGAAATACATTTTCAGAATTGCCGAAAGTTAAAGCAGTAATCAGTAATCAGAAAGCAGAAGGCAGTAAGCAATGGTCTGTTTGTGAAAACGAATTATTACTTCTTCAAAATGCAATTGATGATGACCCACCTGCTACGTTACAAAATACTGGCGTGATTCGTGCTGGCTATTCTCAAGAATTAGATTCGATTATCGAAGCATCTAAACATGCACGAGATTGGATTGCGAATCTCGAATCGGTTGAAAGAGAAAAAACTGGACTTAAGACTCTCAAAGTTGGTTACAACAAAGTCTTTGGCTATTACATTGAAATCTCACGTGGCGCGGCAGAGAAAGCGCCTGAAAGTTATATTCGGAAACAAACGTTAGTTAATGCTGAACGATTCATCACACCAGAGATGAAAGAATATGAAACATTGGTGTTGAATGCAGAAGAACGAATCAAAGAAATTGAAACCCGTTTATTCAAAGAAGTTTGTGCAGAGTTATCAAAAGCCGCAAATCAAATTTTATCTACTGCGCGAGCAATTGCGGAATTAGATGTGCTATCCGCTTTGGGCGAGGTGGCGGCTTTGGGTGCATACACCAAGCCCCAAGTCCATGAAGGAAGCGAATTGGAAATTCACGAAGGTAGGCATCCAGTCGTTGAACATCTTCTAAAAAATGAAAGATACATTCCAAATGATGTCATCTTTGAAAAAGGTGAAGTGGTGCGTGTGATTACGGGACCAAATATGTCGGGTAAATCAACATATTTGCGCCAAACTGCTTTGATTGTATTGATGGCGCAGATGGGTTCGTTTGTGCCTGCCACTTCTGCAAAGATTGGGCTGGTGGATAGAATTTTTACACGCATTGGCGCGCAAGATGAAATTCATGCGGGTCAATCTACGTTTATGGTGGAGATGGTGGAAGCGGCAAATATTTTGCATCATGCTACATCGCGTTCGTTATTGATATTGGATGAAATTGGACGTGGCACTTCAACATACGATGGTTTGTCCATTGCTTGGGGAATGATTGAATACATTCATAATCATCCGCAACTGCGCGCGAAAACTTTGTTCGCGACTCATTATCACGAATTGACTCAATTGGCAGATTTATTGCCGGGCGTGCGAAATTACAATGTGGCTGTGAGTGAAGCCGATAATAAAGTTGTGTTCTTGCATAAAATTATTTCGGGCGGCGCAGACCGTTCGTATGGAATTCATGTTGCTCAACTCGCAGGTTTACCTTCTCCTGTCATTAGTCGTGCCAATGAAATTATGGAACAATTAGAAAAAACTTCTGGTCGCGCTGTAAAAATTGACCCACATGCGGCGCAACAAGTTGCTTTATTTCCAGAAACAAATCCGTTGTTGGATGAATTGAAAGATTTGGATATTAATGGCTTATCGCCAATTGAGGCGTTGAATAAGTTGTTTGAGTGGCAGAAGAAGTTTACGAAATAATATTTTATCTTTGATAAACTGTAACTTCATCGTTCTTATAAATTTGTTGATAATTTTCTGAGTCTGCAAAAGACAAGTTAACTGAATCGCTCTCATTAATTTGATTAATAACAATAAATTGAAAATCTAATTCTGTTCGCAAAGACCATTCTTCAACGCAAGTTACAGTTTCACAATTTTGTAATTCTGCTAAATCAGAATATCTTTCAAAAAACTTTTCACCTAGCAACCATTCATAACCTTGAATAGTAGATTGGTTTCGTCTTTCACTTAAGGCAGGAAGCCATTCAATGAATGGGTCAATTTCAGGGCTCGGGTTGCCAGTGAGTGAAATGATTTTTGCGTCAGGGGAAATATTTTCTTTTATCCACATCATTGATTCAATTTCAGCGGATTTCAAACTGTTTCCAATTAGCCGAAAGCTATATAAACTTGAATCAATAAATAAAATTACTAAAACAAAAAGCAAAATAAAATTATAAATTTTATTTTTATATATTTCTTCTACATTTATTTTTTGCAAACGTGAAAAGAAAAAAGGAATTGCTTCGGCAAATGCTAACGCAATCAACATTGTTAGTGGATAAAAAGTCACGCTGGGTGCACTGCGTGGTTCAATTAAGTATGGCAAGAAAACCCAAATCAAAAGAAAATATCGTTTTTTATAAACCGCCAAAATCAATCCGATTATTTTTAATAAAACTAGCACAGGTATCAAGCCTTCACCTACAATTGCTTTTGTTACTCCAACAAAAAATGGTACGCCAAACGAGCCTGTGTGTGATGCAGATAAAAATGGATTGAGTCCATGATATGAAATCACAGTCAGCCACCAAGGGGATGTAAATAATAAAACGCCAAATGCAACAAAGATTGAATTAATAAAAGATTGACGTGTGCGCCCAAAGATTATCCACAACAAGATGCAGGTTGCGGCAGTATGAATCCCCGCTTCTGGATGACTGAGAACTGCCAGCCCACCCCAAGCGATTCCTAGCCCGATATATTTTTTCGCACCTGTTTGGTAAAGTTTATAAATGACAAAAACCGTAAGCAATAAAAATAATGAACCGAAACTACGAGTCAGCCCGCCACCCATCACAAACCAGCCATAGGCACCAGGGGTCAACGCGTAAAAAGCCGAAGACAATGCGCCAAGTGATTTTGATTTAAGTAATTCAGAAGATAATAAATAAAACGCAAAAATAGATAATGAATTGACAAACGGCGGAATAAAACGCAACAAGTTAATTTCGGAAATACTGAAAATATCTGAAATGATTCTAGCGAAATAAAATCCAAATGGCGGGTAAGCATACGGAATTTGCAATTGATTGTACGAAGTAAATTTGGGGAGGAAGTAATTGCTAGCAGTTAAGTCCCGAACCATGCTGAGGAACATACCACCGTCGTTGATGGGGAAACCAACTATCAATGTAGGAAAGAAGCGGATGAAAACTCCACCTACAAAAGCAATTCCAAGAATCAGAATTATCCATTCAGATTGAGTGAGCGTTTTTTTAGTCATCTTTTTTGATTTTTGAAGTTAGGGATGCAGATACAATAATGTTTGCCCAAATTACCAGTGTGTGAAGAATACGAAAAGAGATAGCCACCGCCAATATGTTTTCGGCTTTCATGTAAGAACTTAATATCAAAGTCGTTAAGCCTTCGCTCACACCCAAACCCGAAGGCACAAGGAACGTGAGATAACCACCCAAGTAGCCTGCGGCGTATGCCCCAATAGCAACTTGAATTGGAATTAACGAATTAACACTTGCTGAAAACAACATCCATGCAAAACAAAATGCGGTGATTAGCCAAACTAAAATTCCTAACCCAGCCGCTTGTAATAAAGTTTTTACAGAAGGCAAGGTAGAACTTTCAGGGAAATATATTTTTCTAAATTCTTCTAAGCGGTTTCTTGTGAAAATTAAAAAAATGAACGGAATAAAGCATAAAACTGCGTACTGCCAGCCAAGAATTGATATTAAACCTGAAAACCCTACGACCGCACACGCCGAAAGCATGATTAAGGTGTTGAGAAAAATAATAATTGCCGAATCAATTTTGGATACGCCGCGAGACCAGAGAAAGCCTGCAAACCCAGCAAAACCCCATACGCCACCAGGAATCATTGATGCAAGTTGAGAGAGGTTCAAGGTATGGTAGCCATCTACGAAATTGAAAGCATAACCTTTGTCACGGACTAAAATCACTAATACTAAAACAGTTAATACCATTACTAGTAACATCAATACGATTGTGATGATTAATTGTATTAAACCAATTTGTTGTAATGAGGTGAAAATAATTTCACGATAATTCCATAGCCAATAACCAAAAAGAAACAATACTCCTGCTCCTATTATTGGAGAAAGAACATTTCGCCACTTCTTTATATTTTCCAGCCAAGGTTTTTTCATGCGTTTGATTTCCCGCCAAAAAATAGCATTTTGTAAAAATCATTCCGTTTTTTATTTGCTTCCCTTTTCTCATTTTTCAAAATCTCGGTAGGGATAGAAAATGTTTTATAAAATTCAGGGTAAAAATCATATTCAAGTTTGTTTTTATTTTCTAGCCATGCTAACAAGGTTTTACATATTTTCACATGGTCATTTGCTAATTCAACATACGGGCGACCTAAACTGGTAATTTGCTTTCTTTTTTCTATATTCAAAATCATTTCGAGTAAATTTTCTTTCAATGTAAATTTATTGGTATTAATCGCGGGGCAACCTTTGGGAACTTTACAATACTCTTCCATGTATCTGACTAAAACAGCATTTCCACTTGCCATTGCCTCGGCAGAGAGTCCGCCCACAGTGGCGGCATATAATTCATCCACAACAATATCAGACTCAGCAAGTAATGCTAGCAATTCAGTATTTGGCATGTTTTGAATCAGACGAAAATCAAATTGCAAA
The DNA here is from genome assembly GCA_016789365.1 of Anaerolineales bacterium. GTDB lineage: Bacteria > Chloroflexota > Anaerolineae > Anaerolineales > Villigracilaceae > Villigracilis. Next base: position 37,107 of record JAEURH010000021.1, on the reverse strand, counting down.
CCTTCTTCTTTTAATTCATCAATGACTTTCATCACAACATCTGTCCCTTTGGCTTCGGGAACGCTAGGCGCATGAAGAATTAAAGGTCTTTCTCTGCCGTGAATCTTAAATTCAAATTGAGCTAAATCTATGGGCAAGTTACAACGCATATAAGGTTTTGTTTGCAGTTGCGCACAATCAGGTTGTGAGATAATAAAATCGGAATATTTTTCGGCAGTTTTTATGGTGCGGAGTTTATCCCAATAACTGCCACCCGACCGAGTGCGGGCATAATCAAAAAATGGATACACTTCATCTTCTGCCCCTAATTGTTTCATTTCTTGAGCAAAGGCGTACCAATAACGCACGTCACTACCCCAAAAGGCTGTGATTATTTTTTTGCCTAGCAACTTAAGAATTGGATAATATAAATACGTAGGTAAAACAGCAGGCGCATATAAAATAAATAAATCGCACTTCAATCCTTTTACAATTTTCAACAAATTAACAAGAATGTTCAAGTATCTTTTGAATCCGCTCAAAGCAGATGACCCTGTATCAATCACAAGGTCATATTCAACGTCAGGATAGAAGCGACTTTTACTCCATACTACTGTAAAAACTTCATGCCCTAAGGCACGAAATCCTTTTGCATAATTATCTGTAACGTTGGCAACATCTGTTAACCCGATAAAAATTTTCATTTATGTTTTATATCTAAAGGGTCTGGAAAACAAAATTTCATATAAAAACTTTTTGGCACGCGGTTCAGTTTATACATTAACCACCAAAACGGGCGCATTCGCTCAAATGTTTTTTTGTATGTTTTGAAATCACGATAGGTTCGTTTTGGCGCATTAATAATTTTTTCAAATTCTTCATCCGTAAAGCCAAGTCGCTTTTTCACCATTTCAACTAATTCAGCATCATACGGCTGTGGCGCATTGATTAAGTCCAATCCTTGCTCGCGCGTGATTTGACCAGAACGAACCAAAGCGGCATGACCCAACAAACGTGTATCCACATTGAATCTTTTGGGCATAAAATATGTATGCCAAAAGGCAGTAAACCGATTTTCAAGATGATGTCCGCCATACCATTCCCAACCTAGATTTTGAGTAAGCATCGCCATCGCTTCTTTCTTAACATAATCAATATAATACAATGGGCGAATTTTTTTTAGACCTAACAACGCAGACCATTGAATAAATTTTGGCATTAACATATTTGGATATGTTTTCAGCGGCATTGTGCCATATTGTTTTTGCACGCTTTGAATATATTTACCGTCCATATAAATCCAACCAAGCGGTGCCACACCTTCTGTCCGAAACGAATGCCCTTCAAACACATATTTAATTTTATATTTTTCCGCCGCCATATTTAATACAGCCGCAAGCCCAATATCCGTTGGCGCTTCCACGTCAGGCACGCCTGCTTTCAAAAACGAACGATAAATATCATCATATTCTTTGTTGTCTACCACATAAGTATATAAATCAACGTCAAGTTTTTGTAAAACATTTTGAATATTCTCAACAGCAACCGTCGAGTCCCAAGTGTTATCAAAATGAACCGCTAATGGGCGTAAGCCCAATTGCTTTGCCAGATAAACCATATAAGATGAATCTGCACCACCGCTAACTCCTACAATTACATCATACGGTTTATTACGACTCTCGCTTCTTACTTGACTGGCAATTGATTCAAGTTTTAGACGACCTGCTTCACCTGTTGGATATTCTGCTTCTAATTGGTCGTGCACATGGCAATAATTACAAACCCCATTTTCATCAAAAGAAATATTGGGAACTGTCTCATCATATAAACAACGTGAACATCGTTTCATTTCATCACCTAACTTACATTCCTCAAAAATTTGGCTGGGTTGCCAACCATTATGCTATTTTCAGAGACATTATTAAGGACAACACTGCCCATTCCAATCAAACAATGTTTTCCTATTTCAATTCCTTCTTTAATGGAAGCGTTTGCTCCAACATAGCAACTTTCTCCAATTTTGACATTGCCCGAAATACTTACGCCGCCTGCAACACAAGTGAAATCGCCAATTAAATCATCGTGGCTAATGATACTATTTGGCAAAATCATTACATGGCTACCAATTTTTGCATTGGAGGTAACAACTGCATTTTGAAAAATCACTGTTCCCTGCCCTATGTTTGCCCATTGAGAAACACTGGCAGTGGGGTGGATAATAATTTCAAATCTATCCTCTTCAATTTTAAGTTTTGAGAGAATATCTTTTCTCTTCCAAAAGTTGGAAACACTTCCAATTCCAAAAACAAAAGAACACTCTTTTATTTCTCTTGCCATTTGCAAATTGCCTAAAACGCTTACGCCATGAAACGATTGATTTAATTTTGCAGGGTTGTCATCTAAAAAGCCAATACATTCATATATTGGTTCATTCTTAGAACGATTAATTTCGAGAAGTGCATCTAGAATATCAATACAATTCCCACCTGTGCCGAGGATAACAATTCGTTTTGTCATAGGCTTCAAACGCTCAGGCTGAGCTAATAGCCGCCCTTAGCGTATCCGCTATACGGTCCAGGTCTGAGGCGGTCATTTGCGGATAGAGAGGCAATGTCACACTTTGAGTAAAGGCTATGTGCGAATTCATCAATTCACCAGTTTTATATCCAAATTGTTTTTGAAAAAAAGGTTGGTCGTGTAACGCATACGTTCCGATGGTTGTTTCAACGCCTTGTGATTTCATTGATTCAATCACTTTATCACGATTAATTTTTTCATCTAACAAAATCACATACGATTGATAAATATGCCCACCCCATTTTGGGTTGGTTGGGGTTCGCACGCCAGAAATACTTACGAGGCGATTTGATAATTCTTGCGCAAGTTCACGTTTGCGATTAATCAAATAAGAAAGCTTGTGCATTTGAGCTACGCCAATTGCACCTAGCACATCACTCAAACGATAATTGAAACCCGCGGCTTCGTATTCAAACCATGCACCTTTTCTCACGCCGCCGTGACTACGCAATAGTTTTATTTTTTCAGCGAGGGCATCATCATTGGTGGTAATCATGCCACCTTCGCCTGTGGTGATAACTTTACGCGGATGAAAACTAAAACATCCCATTGTGGTTAAGTTACCACAATATCTATCATAATATGTTGTACCAATTGTTGTGGCGGCATCTTCAATAACAGGCAGATTATATTTGTTTGTTATTTTTAGAATTTCATCGTAATTTGCCGAGCATCCAAACGCATCTACAGGAATGACTGCTTTTGTTTTGGATGTAATTTTTCTTTCCAAATCTTGTGGATTAATTGTGAATGTATCTAAATCAATATCCACTAAAACAGGTTTCGCGCCCAACTGTACTACTACATTGGCTGTAGCAGGGAATGTAAAATCTGCAACGAGCACTTCATCATCTGGCTTGATATCTAAAACAACCAAAGCCAAATGTAAAGCAGTAGTACAAGAACTCATTGCAAAGGCATGTTTACTGCCAATATGTTCAGCAACAATTTTTTCAAACTCAAGTGTTTTTGGTCCTTGCGTTAAAAAACCAGAAGAGAGCACTTGTGAAATTTGCTCAAGTTCTTTTTCATCTAAATAAGGTTTGATAATGGGTATCATTTTATAAAGTTTATATTATCACGAATATTTTTTGTAATACTTTGCAGTTTGCTTAATGCCGTCTTCTAAACTGACTTTTGCTTCAAAGCCAAGTAGCTCGCGGGCTTTTTTGACCGCAGGCACGCGCAATTCAACATCTACTGTGCTTTTTCCGCTGAATGCAATTTTTGACTTTGACCCCAAGGCTTGCTTGACCATTTTCGCCAAGCCGTAAATCGTGACCACCGCTTCCTGATTTCCAATATTAAACGATTCGCCAATTGCTTTTGGATGTTTCATTACCAATAAAGTACCATTCACCATATCATCCACATAGCACCAAGCGCGGATTTGCGTCCCGTCGCCATGCACTTGAATTGGCTGATTCTTCAATGCTTTTTGGATAAAAATACTCATCGCCCCTTCCCCCACCTGACCTGGTCCATAAATATTGAATGGTCTTACTACTGTTGTAGGTAATCCCTTTTCTTTGTGATATGAAATTGCTAAATGTTCTTCCGCTAATTTACTCACTGCATACGTCCAACGCGCCTCGCCTACTTTTCCCATCACTGTATTATCTGTCTCCGAAACGCGAAAAGCATATTGGCCAAACACTTCACTTGTAGAAAAACAAACCACCCGCTCGCATTTTGATAAATGTGAAGCCGCTTCTAATACATTAGCAGAACCCACCATATTAACCCGCATGGTATGTACTGGACGTTTAATAACAGTATCAATACCTGCAATTGCCGCACAATGCACAATAATTTCACAGTCTTGCATGGCTTTAGCAAGATTTTCATAATCTAATACATCCCCATTAATCATGGTCAAGTTTTTGTGGTTATGAAAACTTCTATCTTTTAAAGAGTTACGGCTCAAATTATCGTAAACAACAATTTTATTCTTTTGAACCAATCTACCAATAATTGTCGCACCAATAAAACCAGCACCACCTGTGATTAATATCTTTTTACCTTCAAACATAAAATCTCCTTATCTACCTCGCACAGATGAGTTCTTGTTGTAATCCATATCAAACCACATGGCAAAAAATAAAGATTGCATACCCGTAATAAATAAAAACACAGCCATAATCGTACTAGTCGCCTCAACTGGACCTACAAAGATACGATAAAAAAGTAAATACAAACCAAATATTAATCCGCTAAAAAACATCACAAACCCTGATAAATAAAAAAATACCAGCGGATGAAAATCTCGAATAATATATTTTTGAACCATGCGGTACATAAAAAACTTAAACAATTGCCAAGCCAACTTCGGAATCATGCGTATTGGGCGAATACCAGATTTTTCGCCAATGCCATAAATGGGTTTCACTTCCACATCACACACCCGAAAGTTATAAACATTCAATTTCACCAACATATCATTGGGCATGCCATATCGTTTGTAAATTTTATCTAAGTTAATCGTCTGCAACACTTTCAAATTCGCAACCGTGTATCCCGTTTGAGAGTCTGCCACATGCCAGTACCCAGATGCAATCTTCGTCAGAAGCGAAAGCATGGCATTGCCTAAATAACGCACACGCGGCATCGTTCGCCACGCATCACCCGAAACCAAACGATTCCCTTTTGCATAATCCACTTCATCATTCACCACAGGGTCTAACAATGCAGGCAAATCATTTGGGTCCATCTGTGCATCACCTGCCATAACTACTGTTGCATCAATATTTTCATAACGACACCATTTATATCCAGTTGCAATTGCCCCGCCTACGCCTTCATTTTTTTCATGCTCAATCAACACAACCCTATCAGGATTTTTTTCAATATATTCACGAACCACATTCGGCGTATTATCTTTACTACAATCATCCACTATCACAATCGTATCCACAAAAGATGGCATGGTTTCAATCACCCGTCGAATTAACTTTTCTTCATTATATACAGGCACAACCACAGCCACTGTTTTACCTTTATACATTTGCTACTTCCTGATGTGGATTCATGAATCAAATTCTACCATTTTGATAAAAACCCCGCTTCATTCTTGACCTGCAACCTGAATCTGCAAAAGGGATTTGTCTTTTGTCTGATATTTTTTTTCAGCCGCCATTCCGCAGTTGCGAATTAACTGCAAATACAAATCTGCATTTGCATTATCTGCAACTACAAATTCCACATTATATTTATTAATAAAAGCGCATCGCTCTTGATTTATTTTTTCGTCCGTTGCTAGTGACCGAATCGTGTCGCTCGCATAAATCCGTTCTTCAATCTCGGCTTCAGTCAAATAATGATTATGTCCATTATCTAATTTCTCTTCACGAAACGAAATCAACATTGCCTTTGCCGAAACGCCAGGCAGTAACATCGTGTCAACATAATCCAAGCCAATGGATACAACTTGGTTTTCAGACAGAGAATCAATTTCAGAGCCGATTTTGGCTAATTGTATATTGCGTTCTAAAAGCTCAAAAAATTTCGGAATGCGTGGTAGGTTCATAAAAGCAAATACTGGCAAAATAAACAAAAAGCAGAAGAGCAAAATTAAATTATTTCTTTTTGAAGATAGTTTCAAATTTTTCACGCGGCTAGAAACAGACTGCAAAATGATAACGCTCCCTAAACCCAATGGCGCAAACCATGAAGCGCGATAAATCAGGCGAGCGTCTGTAAAGTAACCAAATATCCAACCTGTGTAAGGAATAGCGACTAAAAGAACTAATAGCGCTGAAGCAAACACATACCAATATAGCTTCCCATTCCTTAACTGGATAAAAGAAACTGTTAATGTGAGTAACCCAATGACAACTGGAATAAAACGAAAAGCGTTAAAAACGCCGCCCAATTCAAGGTCAATAAACAATAACATGCGTGGATTCATTCCATAAAAAGTATCACTTATGACATTGGTATATCGGTCAATTTGATATGCCCCGCCACCCGATTGAGCAACCCCTGCCACAAACCCTGCATGTGATGAAAAGTCAATCAAGCGAATCAATAAATACGGCGAGATTAAAAAGGTAACAAGAAAGATAATTGCGATAACTTGATTTAATTTTGTTTTTCTAAAAAGAAAACCAAACGCAGTTACCCATAGCGCAAGCATGCAGACAAAAAACAAAGAAACAGGGTGCGTTAAAGTAATCGCAAGCCCAGAAAAAAGGGCAAGCATTAAATCTTTCCAAGATGTTGACTCAATATATTTAATGACATATACAAAAAATACGGGCGCAAGAAGAAATACAGCAGAAACCTTATCTTCTCCCATAGATTGATAAAACCATGTGCCAATGGGCCATTCATCCCCAATCAGCCAAGCATATAATGAAACTTGAAATAATACAGAAATCGCGGCGGCATTACGAGAAAAACCAAGTTGGCAAGCAAACCAATAAGCAGTAACTACTGCTAAAGGAACAAGCAGTAATTCAAGATAATTACTAAAAAGTAAAATACCAGGAATGCCGCTTAAATCAGACAAAATAGCCTGCCCCATTGGGTACATTGCTAGCCAAAAGCGTTCTAGTTCGATGACGACTGGTTCATGGATAATATTTTGAAATCCCAACTGCTCTGAATATTGCCAATTTGTGAGATACGCAAGATATGTTAAATCATCGATAAAAAAGAGCAAATCGCTAATAGATAATAAAAACGACAAAACAAGCGCTGAAAATAAAATTTTGTTGAATGAAATATTGCGCAATGATTCTATCCATTGGGGTAAATATTCATTTTTTCTTGCAAAAACAAACAAGCCGATAATGCCTGTTAGAAAAAATAAAAACTTCACTGTTAAAAAAGAACCTCCTACTATTCTGCCCATCAAGCCAATGATGCCGATAAGGAAAACAGAGAAGGTGAACCCTGCTGGGATAATTCCAATAGAATAAAATTTATCTTTAGAATCGTGGAAGATGCAATAAATCAGCGCGCCAGGGACGATAAATAAAATCATCGCTAGTGTTAGGCGAATCGTATCAATTAATAAGATAAAGTAGAGATTCAGGTCAAGAAATAATGTTTTTCCCCAAGGTAGCCACCATAGGATAATCCAAATTAGAATGACGAGAAAAAAGTTTTTTCTTTGTGCCATAATTTGTTGGATGTTACCATAATAACAAAAACGGGTTTGCGAATTTGCAAACCCGTTTTGTTTGGGGGTTAAGAAAATGTCGAAAATGATAATCAGGTTGAAGTCAATGAAAGAAGCGGGGGGGGTTATCTTCCTAACAACATCATTAACAAGCCCTGACCATTTGCAAACGCGGCGATGAGACCTGCAAAGACGACTGAGACCATAGACATTAATTTGATAAGGATGTTAAGCGATGGACCTGAGGTATCTTTGAACGGGTCGCCGACTGTGTCGCCAACGACGGCGGCTTTGTGAGCAGGTGAACCTTTTCCGCCGTGATGCCCTTCTTCGATGTGCTTCTTGGCGTTATCCCACGCGCCACCAGCATTCGACATCATCAAGGCAAGTGAAAGAGCAGTTGCTAAACCGCCTGCTAATAAACCTAACACGCCTGCTACGCCCATTATGATACCTACTAAAACAGGTACAACGATAGCTAGCATGGATGGAACAACCATTTCTCGTAATGCGGAGCGGGTGCTGATTTCCACACAGGTTGCGTAATCTGGTTTGGCTGTGCCTTCCATAATGCCGGGGATTTCGCGAAATTGTCGACGTACTTCTACGACCATTTCGTTGGCGGCGCGTCCTACCGCGCTCATGGTGAGAGCACAAAAGTAGAAGGCAACCATCCCGCCGATGAAAGTACCCAACAAGAAGAGCGGATTAAGCGGGTTGATATCATAAGCAACCATAAAGTCACGCATTTGCATCGTTTGCACGTCAAATCCGCCTAAAGTAGTGACGCCTCTTCCTAATAAACTGACGCGCATTTGCTCAACATAACTAGCCAGCAATGCTAAACCTGTTAATGCGGCTGAACCAATCGCAAAGCCTTTGCCTGTGGCGGCTGTAGTGTTGCCGAGCGCATCCAATTGGTCAGTGCGTTTGCGAATGTCAGGTCCAAGCCCAGACATTTCTGCATTGCCACCTGCATTGTCGGCAATAGGACCATAAGCGTCGGTGGCGAGCGTAATACCTAACGTGGAGAGCATTCCTACCGAAGCCATTGCCACGCCAAATAAACCGTTGAGCGTGCTGGCAAATCCGCCAGAAATATAAAAGGAAAGCGCAGAACCAATTACGATAACAACAACTGGCAAAGCAGTGGAACTCATCCCAACTGCTAAACCGCTGATGATAACGGTGCCAGGTCCTGTATTGCTTTGTTCAGCAATGTCTTGTGTGGGTTTGTATTCGCCCGATGTGTAGTACTCGGTAATACGCCCAATTAAGATACCAACCACCAAACCAACAACTAAGGTAATCCACACTTGCCAAGTTTGATGGTTTGCTAAACCTAATACATCGAGCAAAAAGTAAGAGGCAACTGCAATTACACCAGCACCAATCCAAATAGAACGTTCAAAAGCAAAAATCAATTCTTTCATGGAGGCATTTTCACGCGCATTGACAGTGAAAATAGCAACGATGGAGATAATTGCACCTAAGCCAGCCAACATCACAGGCGCAGCAATGTACTTAAGTTGCTCGCCAATGCCAAGCCCTGCCGCAACTGCACCTGCTACACCCAAAGCCGCGGCGGCTAAAATAGAAGCGGAATAAGATTCATATAAGTCCGCACCCATGCCTGCTACATCGCCAACGTTATCACCTACATTATCTGCAATTGTGGCGGGATTACGCGGGTCATCCTCAGGGATGCCTGCTTCTACTTTACCAACGAGGTCTGCGCCTACATCTGCCGCTTTGGTGTAGATGCCACCGCCCACACGACCAAACAAAGCCATTGTGGAAGCACCCACAGCCGCACTGAGCATGATGGTAGTAATGTTTTGAACCGACACGGCTCCCATGCCTTGACCAAAACCAAAGTACAAAACGAGAAACCAGATAGACATATCTAACAAAGACATGCCCACCACGCCTAAGCCCATCACTGCGCCACCACGAAACGCAACACGCAAGCCATCGTTCAAACTTTTGCGTGCGGCATTGGCAGTACGAGCAGAAGCGTTCGTAGCAGTTCGCATTCCGATAAACCCTGCAATGCCTGATGAAAGCCCAGCGGTGATGAAAGCAATCATCACAAATGAACTTTGCGCCCCAAGCAATGAAAGGATTAAGAAGACTACAAACAACCCCGCAAACACATAGCCAACATAACGGTATTGCGCCCGCAAATACGCCATGGCTCCTTCGCGTACTGCTTGCGCAATTTCAATCATTTTTTCAGTGCCTTCTGTTTCACGCATCATGGCTTTATACAAATAAAAAGCCGTGCCAAGTGCCGCCAAAGCACCAAGCGGACCAAACCACCACAGCCAAGGCAAACCTGCCACTGAGGTTAACATCATTTCAAACTGCATATTACTCCTCCAATAGAGAAAAAGAATATCGGCTTGCGCCGATAAAAGCACGGGGATTTTACAGGCGCAGGGTGAATGTGTCAAGAAATGAGTACGCATTAATAAAAGTTTGACAACCCAAATCAAACCTGATAAGATATATCAAAATTTATCTATTTGATAAGGAGAAAGAATGCTCCAAGAAATTGAAACCCAATTATTTACAATTACCCCAGCCGCAACACAAGCTGTTAAAGATATTTTGTCTCAACGCAACCTTGAAGGCTATGCCTTACGCGTTTATGTTGCAGGTGGTGGATGCTGTGGCGTAAACTTCGGCATGGCACTTGATAACAACTTCCGTGATGTTGATACAACTTTTGAATCCAACGGCATCAAAGTTGTTGTAGATGAAGTATCCATTGATTATCTTCGCAATGCCACCGTTGATTTTGTCAACGACCCACAACGTGGCGCAGGTTTTGCAGTAGATAGCCCGAATGCCAAAAAAGAAGGCAGTTGCGCTTGCGGCGGGCATGATAGCAAAGCCAGTTCTGGTGGATGTGGTGACGGTTCGTGCGGATGCCATAACTAAGAAAATAAATAATTAGAGAGCAGACACATCTGCTCTCTTTTTTTTCGCTTCTTACTTAACTTATAGTTGTTTCTGTTTCAAGAAATTTTATTTCGGCTGACAGTATGGGTGCGTCGCGCTCTCATCGTCCCCGTAAAAACGAAATCAATATTCCCAAACCACCAATAAAGCCCAAACTTAAAATTAACAATCCTGTTGGCACGCGATTCACTTGCTGATTTGGCAAAAATGTCGCCGCAACAATTTCAGGGGCAGGGGTAAAAGTCGGCAAGCGCGTGGGAGTAGTTTGCGGAATAAATGCCGCCACTAACGTTGGGTCAAGCGTAGGCGTGGATACTGGCGTTGGGGTATTCGGTGGAAGCAAAACAGGCAACCTGCCAAACTTGATAGTTTCTACATACGGACCATATACCCAAGCAATAGACTCAGGTATACCAGCATAGTAAATTTGAATCCACTGCCCATCTTCCGAAATTCCATAAGCAGGAATCTCCTGCCCCATCAAAATTACACCCACTTGCGGATATAAATATGAACTAGGTCCTGCATATACAGGTACAAGTTCATTGGTTTGGTCAATACGCACGCGCACAACCACACCAGCAGGCGTACCAGTCACAGTTGGCACAGAACCCGTCGGCTGTTGCGCTAAAACATTGGCAGTTATAGATAATGGAAATAACATTCCAATACCAACAAATATACAAAAGAAAGAAATAAAAAATATTATTTTTTTTCTTGGCATGTTATCTACGAATGAGTGAGAGCAGAAAACCAACAAAACCTAAAATTGCAAGAGCAATGATAATGGTTGCCAATGGAACAGAATCATTCGCAATGGTTGATTTTGTAGCAAAAGTTGCCATTGGCGTTAATGATGGATGTGGTGTAAATGTTGGCAGGCGTGTGCTGGTTGGTTCAACTACAAATTGCGCCGCGAGGGTTGGGTCAATAGTGGAGGTGGCAGGTTGCGGAGGCGTAGGAGGTGGTTCTGCAATTGGTAAGTTACCCGGTGGTGATACCTGCACAAGCGGTGAATACACCCAGCCTTTACCACCCGGCGCAGATGGAAATTCAATTTGAATCCAATCACCACCTTGTGACCTGCCTAATGCTGGTGCTGTGGCTCCTTGCAATAAAGTTCCAACGATGGGGTATATGGTTGAACTAGGACCCAACCTCACATTGATTTGTGGTTCATCGGTAATGACTGTGATGAATAAACCAGTTGTCGGCGCAGGTGTATCCGTCGATGCTTGTGCCAAGACGAAGGTCAGGTTTGAAGCGGATAAAAATCCAGTAAGCGCAGTTAAAAACAAAATAGATTTTATAAATTGAAACTTGTTATTTATCATTTCGTATATCTTCCAAGGAGAATCGTAAAGGCGATTATAATCGAGTTATGGAACGTAAAATTTTTCATGGAAAAATAAAACCTTTAGATATTGCGAATGCGTTATTGGGTGAATTTAATCGCGGTAATTTTCGCGCACAAACGTTAGGGCAACATGATAGATTGGTAGTGCAAGTGAGTACGCGCCCAGATGCTATGGCTGGCGGGCAGACTGCGATGACGGTGACGATTCAAACGATTGATGAAGGCGTGATGATTGAGTTTGGTCAGCAAGCGTGGCTGGGGGTGGCGGCGAGTTTGGGTGTGAGTGCATTATCAGCATTGAAAAATCCATTTAGTTTGTTAGGGCGTTTAGACGATATTGCGCAAGATATTGAAAACTTGACGATTCGTGAACGCGTTTGGAGTGTGATTTCAAAAGCGGCACGCTCGGCAGGTGCTTCGGCTGAACTTTCTGAAAACTTGAAACGCACCACTTGTGAATATTGCCATGTAGCCAATAAAGTTGGTGATCCATCATGTGTGGCTTGTGGTGCTCCACTTGGAAATTTGCAACCGAATACTTGTAAACATTGTGGGTTTGTTGTTAAGGTGGGTACAAAAACTTGCCCAAATTGTAAGCAGGCTTTGTAAATTAGGCTATATTTTTTTTATCATTATGATATTTGGCAACCCTCTTTTTCGAGTAGATAATTTTGTAGGTTAACCACAAAGACACGAAATCACAAAGCCTTTGAGTCTTTGTGACTTTGTGGTCATTTAAAACCTAACTTTTATCCTCTTTTCACGGCTTGCAGAATTGGCAGGCACGCTCTATAATGCCAGTGGTGCGAATGATGAATTTGAAAGAGTTAGAAGCACGATTGCAAAATTTGATTGAAGTGGATTTGTTGAGCGTTTTACCCGGGCGAAAAATAGAAGATGTCATTATCCAAAAGTTAGCCGCCGCCATACAACACAACACGCTGACTACCGCGTATGCCTCCACTGCCCCCGATGTTTTCACATTAATCATGCACCCGGATACTGCCAAACATTGGCAAGACCAAAAATTGCTTGCAGTAGTATTGCATTCTGTGATGTCTGTGGCACATGAAGCAGGGCTACGCTTTACAATAGCACCTACGGTAACAATTTCTACAGACGAGAAAATTCCACTCAATGACGCTGAGGTGGTAGCGTCTCACAGGGTAGAGGCTATGTCAGAAACTAATGCAACCCCATCACCAATTGAAAGTGAAAATCAAGAAGATAATGAACGGATTCCTGAAAATGCCTTCTTGATTGTTGAAGGCGTGAAGGTATTTCCGTTGACCGTTAACGTCATTAATATCGGGCGTAGGCTGGATAATCAATTAATTATTGATGACCCGCGCGTCTCGCGTAACCATGCCCAGTTACGTTCAATTAAAGGACGTTTTGTAGTGTTTGATTTGAACTCGACCGGCGGAACATTTGTCAATGGTCAACGCACCAGCCAAAGTGTTTTATACCCCGGTGATGTAATTTCACTTGCTGGCGTGGCATTAATTTTCGGGCAAGATAACCCGCCCCCACGCCCCGATTTGAAAGATACCAGCCCATTCAAAGAAGGCGGTGTAGATAGACCCACTGCTATTCTTAAAGAACATTCTACAGCCAGATTACCTAAAAAATAATGAGTGCCTCGATTGTATTGGCATTGCGGATAATTACAGCAATTGCCTTATATACTTTTCTAGCATGGGCATTGTATTCTTTGTACCGTGAAGTGCAGAGACAAAGCTTCACCTTAGCAACCCGCCGAGTTCCCGGTATCAGTTTGATGGTCAAACAAGGAAGCGGTTCGATGAGTCTGCGACATTTTGCTCAGCCAGAAATCATCTTAGGGCGTGACCCCGGTAGCGATGTCCCATTGCTTGATGATACAGTCTCAGCTCGCCACGCCCGCATGACCTATCATCATGGGCAATGGTGGTTAGAAGACCTCGCCTCAACCAATGGCACATTTTTGAATAGCACACCAATTTCTATGCCAACCGTGATAACATCGGGAGATGAAATTACATGTGGCAGTGTCAGCCTCAACATCAGTCTTTCAGAAAACGTAATCATCGAACCCACACAACGAGTTGAAAAAAAACATGGCTAAAGCAAACATCGCAATCATCGGTGGCTCTGGTTTATACCAAATGAAAGGGTTGAAAAAAACTGAAGAACTTTCAGTAAAAACACCTTTCGGAAAACCAAGCTCACCCATCACCATTGGCACGCTAGAAGGCAAACGGGTTGCATTTTTAGCACGGCATGGCATTGGTCATTTCATCACCCCCACCGAAGTTCCATATTTAGCAAATATATACGCGCTTAAATCTTTAGGTGTGGAAAGAATCATCAGCATTAGTGCGTGTGGTTCATTGCGTGAAGATTACGCCCCCGGTCATATCGTCATCCCTGATAATCTTTTTGATTTTACAAAAGATAGAAGACGTTCTTTTTTTGGTGATGGATTCGTAGCGCACATCAGCGTGGCTGACCCATTTTGTGAGGACTTATCCAACCATGTGGAAGCATCGCTTCGACCTACGGGGGGAACTGTTCATCGCGGCGGGAATTTTATTACTATCGAAGGACCTCGTTTTTCAACCAAAGCCGAATCGAATTTATATCGCAGTTGGGGCATGTCTATTATTGGGATGACCGCTTCCCCTGAAGCATTCTTAGCCAAAGAAGCCGAGATGTGCTACGCCGTGATGGCACACGTCACCGACTATGATGTTTGGCATGTCAGTGAATCGCCAGTGACAGTTGAAATGGTAATTCAAACCTTAAACAAAAATACCGAAATCGCACAAGAAGCGATTCGCAATTTAGTACGCGATTTGCCTGAAAGAAAATGTAATTGCGAACATGCACTATCTTCGGCTTTAATTACAAATCCAAAAGTGATACCAAGCAAGACAATGAAGAAGTTGAAATTGCTGGTGGGAAAGTATTATAAGTAAGCAAGTAAAGAGGCAATCTCTTTAGGTGACTGCCTCTTTGTTATAGAAAACACATTTCTTAAAAACCTTAAAAAATTGCAAAACCATAACATTTGAAATAGAGTAAAATACCTCCATTACTAACTCAACTTAGCAGGAGGCGCGGCTGTATGTTCGTCACAAAAAACTTATACCAGAACGACGATACTTGGAAGAACACCCCTCTCGGAAATTCAAAAGAAACCATCGGCTCATGGGGTTGTTTACTCACATCCGTTACCATGTTGCTAAATGGCATTGGCTATAACGAAACCCCTGTCACCGTCAACGACAAAATGAAAAAAGCTGGCGGTTTTCAGGGGGCGCTTTTTATACCGAGTGTGTTGCCGTATGTGTGGGCAAATTGCGTTTACAAAGATATGCAACCTTGCGAAACCACTCCTGCCCCCATTGCACAAATTGATACGGCAGTGGCGGCAGGCAAGCCAGTCATTTTACAAGTGGATTGGAACAAACAAGCAGGCTTGCAAACTCACTTCGTTTTAGTAAAAGAAAAAAAAGGCAATGATTATTCTATTTATGACCCGTATAAATATGGTGGGGATGCACCCGATAAAGAAGTGTTATTAACCACACGTTATAAATTCAATGGTGCAAAACTCGCCACCGAAATCAGTGCCGTGCTATGGTTTGAAAATTACAGCATTGCCCAGCCCGAACCACCCAAACAAACAAAGCTTCCACTACCTGCCGAAAAATTTGTTATCTACGCCGCCGAAGATGATTTAGCCCTCCGCGCCGAAGGTTCAGTGACAGGTTATTTATGGAAGCGTATGCTAAAAAATACTGAGTTAATTTCACTTGAAGAAAAATCAAAAGCCCAAGCAAAAATCGGCAAACAAGGGCAATGGATTCAAGTGCAAGACCCAACTGGTCAACAAGGATTTGTCGCCGCATGGTATGTTGCTGATAAAAAAGTGACCGCCTCTTCCTCGCCCACACCTGCTACATCACCCACGCCTTCCACTTCACCCACACCGAGTACATCTCCAAAACCAAGTAATGCGCCATCCCCTGCGCCAGTGCCTGCCGGAGCATTAGCCCTTTACCCAACTACACAAATTACATTACGCACAAAACCTGTGGTTGCAAGCGATAACATTATCCGCTATGTCAATGCCACTGAACAACTCATCAGCCTTGAAACTGCCGAGCAAACCATTCCAAAAGTCGGCGTAGAAAATCAATGGATTAAAGTAAAAGATGCAAATGGAAAAGAAGGTTTTGTGGCGGCTTGGTTTGTAAAATATGCGGGTGGCTCTACGGCACAAACAAGCAACACAACTTCATCGTCTAGTGGACCTGTAAAAGTTAAAACAACTGCTGAGGCGGTTTCATTACGCAAACAACCCCTAGTCAGTGACGCGACATTAATCAAACGTGTACCAATTGGTTATGAATTCACCATCACCGAAGCAGGTGGCGAATCAAAAATCGGAAAAAATGACCAATGGATTAAAGTAAAAGATGCAACGCACGAAGGTTACATTGCCGCGTGGTTTGTAGCACGATAAAGACAGAGGAATCAATCAAATGGAAAATCAAAACATCACCCTCATTTTAGAAGTTGCCTGGAGAAAGTTTGCGCAATACGATGCCACCTCTGTAAAACGCACAGCCGCATTTAATAACCTGCGAAAATGGATAGCCGCATTAGGTATCCTTGCTACACTGTTTGCGATTCTTTCTACGTTGTATCAAGAAAATCTTAATCCAATTATTGCTATCATCTTAAAAATTCTTTTGGTGTTATCGCCTATTATTGCTTCGGGGTTGGCGGCATATACCAATGAATTCTTCTCCAGTGGTGATTGGCTTGTATCCAGAGCAGGCGCAGAAGAAATTCTAAAACATATTTATTTATATCGAACTATCTTAAAAGATAATCCTCGTCGCCGCGAATGGCTTGAAAAAAAATTAGCAAAAATTCAACGTTCAGTGTTCAGTGGCATGAACGGTGAGTTGGTGATGGAAACTTATAAAGAAGAAGTGCCTCCGCCATCTAGATTCAATACCAAAAATGGTGAGACGGGTTTTCACGATTTATCTGGTGATGAATATTTCAAATTCCGTTTAGAGAATGAATTAAATTGGCATATTAAGAAAGTTAACCAAAAACAACGCGAAAGAAAAAACCTACAAAGATTAATTTACATTTCTGCAGGCTTAGGTGCGGCGTTGGCGGCTTTTGGAGATAGTGGCTTAGCCATTTGGGTTGCATTAACTGCCTCTTTTACTAGCGCATTTTTAGGCTGGCAACAATTAAAAAATCTTGATTTGGTTGTAAGAAACTATAGCAAAATCATCATGGAACTTTCCATTATTTCTGACCATTGGAAAAACCTTGACCCTGAAGAACGAACGCAAAGCGAAGTGTATCGAATGGTTAATTCCACCGAAGAAATTTTGTGGAGCAGAAATGTTGAATACATCAAAGCCATGCAAGAAGCATTGAGAGACTCGAACCTTGATGAAGAAGCAAGTTTGATAAACCGCGTCATTCAAGAACAACGCGAATCGGATAAACGTTCAAAACAAAACAGAGAAGATTCAATCATCCGCTTTACAAAACAAAAAATGGATGAGGCTTCGGAAGAGTTACAAGAAACATTTGATAACGCCCTCGGCAAATTAGCCGAAGAAGCGAGTTCGGATGTAGTGCAAGCAGAACTCGCCGCCATGCGACAAGCCATTCAAACCCTTGCAGGCAACATTGCCGAAAGATTAGGCTTATCAACATCATTGCAATCCATTGCAGAAGAATATGAAGAAGTAGAAATTAGTGGTCAAACACCACAAGGTGTGTTGAACGATTTAATTTCTCGTTACCCAAAAACAAATGAAATTAAAGGCTAATTTGTTTTTGAAGGAGTCCCAATGACTGAAACAAATGTTAATGTCGTTCCGCCAAAAGAAGAGACCAATGGAACCAACACAACACCAGAGGCGGTATCCAATGCGGCTCTATCAGAAGCAAAGCCCGTTGTCGTTGTAAAAACAGAGGCGGAAACACCTGAACCGACAAAAGCCGCTTCGGTTGCTGAAGTGAAACCTGTTTCTCAAAATGAGACATTGATTCGAGCCCAAAAAGAATCAAAAGGACTCCGTCCTGAACCTCAGCCTCACGCCTTTGTGGTTATGCCTTTCGGAAAAAAGAAAGGTGCAGATAATCAGCCATATGATTTCAACGCCATTTATCACACCTTGATTAAACCCGCCCTTGAAGAGGCTGGCTTTGAAGCGTTTCGCGCAGATGAGGAAACCTCCGCTGGCGATATTCTGACAGATATGTTTCAAGAACTTCTGTTGGCAGACATGGTCATTTGTGATTTAAGCATTGACAATGCAAATGCCTTTTATGAGTTGGGTATCAGGCATGCCCTTAGAAAAAGAGGCGTAGTACATATTCAAGCAGGGCGTGCTTATATGCCGTTTGACATCTTCAACGTGCGCACACTCCCTTATCACATCACCCCAGAAGGTATCCCAGACCCTGCTTTCATCCGTAGTGATATTAAAGCCATCTCACGTATGGTGAGAGATACTTGGGCATCAGACAAAGATGCAGTGCATAGCCCGATTTATAACTTGCTAACAGGCTTGAAAGAGCCAGATAGAAAAAGCTTACACACACCATTGGCAACGGGTTTTTGGCGTGAATATAATGAATGGCGTGAAAAAGTAAATGTTGCTCAGAGACAAAAACATATTGGCGATATTCTCTTGCTAACAGAAGAAATTCGCAACCCACTCATTCGAGAAGAAGCGATTAACGAAGTTGGACGTGCGTTAGCAAATTTAGGAAGAAATGAATTAGCCTTAACACAATATCGAAAAGGAATCGAAGCCAATTCAACAAATTTAGAATTTCGGCGTGAAGAAGCGTTTCATCTCAACCGCATTGGGCGAGTAGATGAAGCGATTATTAAGATTGAAAATATACTCGCGGATTTTCCAAACGACAGCAAATCGATTACTTATTTGGGGCGAATTTATAAAGAAATGTGGACTTCGGCATGGAAGCCAATTCGCGATAAAAATAAACGCTTCAAACAAGCCTTCGATTCATATCACTGGTTGATTAAGTCTATTGATATTTATATGAAAGGCTTTCAAATTGACCTGAATGATTACTATCCAGGTATTAATGCCTTTACGCTTTCGATGATAGTTTTGCACCTTGCCGATAAATTTGGCAAAGGGAAATCTATAGACCCAGATATTACTCGCATTCGCAAACAACTACCTAGCCTGCGCAATACATTGGTGTTTGGGTTAGAAAGCAAAATGCAAGTTGAGGCTGACAAAACCGATTATTGGACTTTGATTTCTTACGCCGAGTTGAAATTGCTCACAACCAATGACCTAGACACGATTGTGCGAACTTATCGCAAGTCCATTACTGCATCAAGGCGAAATTTATTTTTCCTTTATTCTTCATTAGCCCAATTAGAAATCTTAAGAGATTTAGGCATGAGGACAAAATTTGTAAGCGCCGCTGTTCAATTAATCAAAGAAGAAATTGAGCGTGTGGATAGTGGTGACCAACAAGTTTCTTCAGACGAAAAGAAAACAAAAGGAAAACAGTTAAGCGGACGCGCGATTTTGTTTACAGGCTATATGGTAGATTACAGTGGTAAAGAAAAGAAAACCTTACCGCCTGAAAAAGAAAATGAATTACGTCAAGAGATAAAGAAAAAATTAGAAAAAATCAATCCCAATTCAAATGACCGCGCTTTCTTAAGTGGGCTTTCTGCTGGGAGTGAAATCATCTTTGCAGAAGTATGTATTGAATTAGGGTTAAAAGTCAAAGCCTATTTACCATTGGCAGAGTCGGCTTATGTGCGCGAATTTATTTCACCTGCTGGAGAAGGCTGGGTAGACCGATTCTATAAAGCCCGTAATCACCCACTGGTTGATGAAATCAATCATGTAGAAGCACTTGGTCAACCCAAAGAAGGCGATGATTTATATGAGCGAAATAATCGTTGGGCACTGTACTCAGCGCTTGGGCGCGGTGGCATAGAAAACGTGCGCTTAATTGCGGTTGCAAATGAAACTGTCATTTCACGCGACCGAGACGTTCGCTTAGCAAGGCACATGATTGAATTGATGCGCGATGTAGGCGGTGTGATTGAATTTATCAATCCGTCAAAATATATTTACAACGTAATTGACAATGCTTTAGAAAGCCTAATGCGTGACCCCATTTCAACGCTTAAACCTTCCGATGCAAAAGCCTTGATGAAAAAAGTTCACCCGAAAAAATAAAGTGTTCATAAATAAAAATGAGACTCGCGCTATCACTCCACGAGTCTCATTTTTTCTTTAACCTTGTCATTTGGATAAGCCCAAATTTCTCCGCGTATCCCTTTGGCTAGATGGAAGTCTCCAGCACGGACAGTTTCGGGTCCTTCCAAAGTTTCAATCGTCACCTTTTGGTCTGCGTCACCGTTTGTGATTTCTGTAAGCGGCACTAACATCACCACCGCTCGTTTTATACAAATGCCTGGCTCGGTAATCATATAGGTTTTATCAAAAATTTCTGGGTCTATGGGCCAAACATCTTCGGGCGCATCAATTTCACTGATAAGCATATCTCCTTTATTAGCGGTGAGCGTTGCTCCCCATGGAGTTTTCACTTCCATTGTTTGAGGTTCATTTGGGTTTGGCAAAAACGGTTTGACGCGCCGAATCGAAGTATTGCGATATGGCTTGAAGTTTAATGTCTTCAAAATTGGGCTATCAGAAGTGAGAACAATAGGCTCGGTCATAAATTATTTTTTCTTAGAAGGAAACCAGCGCTTCATATCTAATCGGTTTCTGAAATATACAATTGCCAGCAAAATCAAGCCGCCAATATAAATCCCTGTTCCAAAATATGTAAAGGTAAAGCCTGCATCTATGCCAGCCTCATCTAGCAAAATATCATAAATGTAGTTATCGAACTGCACAATCCCAAACATGAGCAAGCCTTGAAGCACTAAGCCAATTACAAAGAATTTGAAGTTTGAGAAGAAGCCAGCCCGTGTGATTAATCCTCTCACCATAAAGAAGGAAAGCCCAGCAAATAAAGCGAGGCTACCAACCATAATACTTATCATAAACGGTAAAGATTCAGCATCAATAAAATCAGTGATGCCCGAAAAGAAAAGATAATCAATCACTGCGCCAAAGTTTACCGCAGTAAGTAGCACAGTAAAATATAGCAAGGTTGTTATCATGGGCGGGTACACGGATAATGAACTGACAGGACGCATCCCCAACGCTTTCAGCAAAGCAGTTGGGTTGGGCAAAAGCTGAGACAAGCGATTTAATCCCTTCACGCCAGGGCGAAAATCAATCCATTGCACGTTTGATAACTTTTGGGAAATATTATCGTTCCCTTGAATCATCACTGGGAAAACCACTTGCTTCACAGGGTCCGCTTCTGTATCAGACTTGAAGCGTGAGATTAAAGACATGACTGCCTTTGCATTTTGAATACTATCCATTTGTGGATGACCATATTTTTTCAACATCGTCGCCATTTCGTCTGCAATTTTTGAATCCTCTGGTGCATGGTCAATAAAAAATGGCACAGGCTCAGGATTCATAATGTTGGGGTTATAGGGGTTAGCAAATTTCGGCACGGTAGACTCAGGCTTCCCCCAGCGTTGAAGCGGAGCAGAACGTAACACAGCAAGTAACACCCATCCTAAAAATCCAAATTGAAAACCTTCGATTAAAGCATCTTCCAACGCTGTATCATTGTAATAAACAAATGCCGCAAGAGTTAAAGCAATGGGCAAAGCCACCAAGGCGGCTTGCACACGCATAAAATCAAAACTGCGTTTGAAAATTTGATACGGTAAAGGAATTAAAATGAGCGGAATAAAAACTGTCCAAAACGCGCCGAGTGAAATAAATGCCACAGCAACACTTAATGCAATCGTCGCCCACACAATCAAAGGCATTTTGAATCCTGACTCAGGAACGGGATGTTCCTCTTGAATTGGTTTTTCTAATTGAGAAAATAATTCATTCAAACCTTTTTTATAACTACCGCGAAAATCTACCCATTCAAATTTTTCTAATTCAGGTGGCAAATCCACTGCTTCAAATATCAAAAGAATGAGGCGTTTTTTCATATCCAAAAAATGCTTCCACTCTAACGCCACATATTTAGAAGCCAGCGCGGCTTTCGATACAACCAACAAAACCGTACCCGATTCGTTTAAGCCTTTATCAATTTGTTCCTTCCATGGCGAGCCAGGAATCAACACACGATAATCCAACCAAACATCATATTTTTTTTCTTCCAACTTACTGACTAAATCATCTACAAACCCCAATTCGCGCCGCGAATAACTCATAAAAATTTTGCCAGCCATGCCATGCTCCAAAAGAGTAAAATGTTCTAGCACTTCAATTATACTTGAACAACATGAAACCATTAATTGTTATCATCGGTGCTAGCGGTGTTGGTAAAACAACGCTCATGCAAGCCCTTTGTAAAAAATATGATTTTGCCATTGCGTATGAAACACATGATGAAAGACCGTTTCAAAAATTATTCAAGCAAGATACAAAATATGCACTGGCAAATCAGTTAGATTATTTAATTCATAAAGCCGAGCAAGAAAAAGAATTACGCCAACTTGATAAACCTGCTTTGATGGATGGCGGCTTAGACTTAGACTTTCACGGCTTTACGCGCCTCTTCCATGCTCATGCTTGGCTCTCAGACCTCGACCTTGATTTATGCCGACGGCTTTACAACTTAATTCGTTCAACATTGCCCCCGCCAGAGTTAATTGTGATGTTACACGCGGATGAAAAAATTATCCGCCAGAGATTGGCTACTAGAAACAGAATCAATATTGCGTCTAGCGAAGATGCGGATTTGCTAGAAAAATTTATCAGTGAGTGGTTAGAATCTGTAAATCAAGAAAAGATTTTGAGATTAGATGTCTCAAAAGAATTGATTGACTACACGCAAAGTATTGAACAAATCATGGAAAAAATTAATGGAAAATCTTGACGAGTTAAAGCACAAAACGGATGGCAAGCCAAAATATAAATTATCTAGTGCAAACGTATTTGTTTCACCGAATGGCTTTCACTATGTAGATGCACTTGACCCTGTGACAGAGATTTCCCCCATCATTGATGGTAGTGGATTAACTGATGAAGAAATTAAATACATCGAAAAATCTTTGCAATCGAATCCTGAAAGAATCGAAAATCAAGTGAATGCCATAAAACGGCATTTGGATATAAAAGACAAACGCGTTTTAGACATCGGCTGTGGTGGCGGATTATTTTTATCCAAGATGAAAGCGGAAGGCGCAAAAGTGATTGGCATTGAATTAAGCGACTCGCGTGCTTATTATGCCCAAACCAAACATGGGCTAGACATCACCAAACGCCCGATTGAAGATTCATATTGGGAAAGTTTTATTAATACTTTTGATGTGGTCACATTATGGGATGTGATTGAGCATGTCAATTATCCACTTGCTACATTACAACATGCAGTAAAAGTTTTGAAACCAAATGGTATTTTATTAATTGATACACCATGCCGTGATGCTTTTTACCATCGCTTTGGTGAATTTACTTACAAAATTTCAGGCGGAAGATTCGCTACATTTTTGAATGCCATGTATTCATCCAAACCTTTTGGGCATAAACAAATTTTGTCACTTGATGAAATAAAGGGATTGTTTGAATCAGTTGGATTAGAAGTGTTGGAGTTAAAAACCTTCCACGAACTTTCTTTTCCGTACTCGTTTTACTTGAAAAAGTTTTTTAAATCTGAATTGTTGGTAAAAATTTTATTACCGCTTGTGCATATATTCTTTGTAATATTTCCAATAAGAAATAAAATGCTGGCAATTGGAAGAAAAAACGTCCCGAAGGTTAAATCTTAATTTTCGGCTGATTTGAAAAAACCTTCGGGACGGTTATTTAGCGCACGTCCACTTTCATTACATAGACTAGCAAGCGATGCAAAACAAAAAATGGGAAAAGCAAAATAATGTGAACTAAATTACTTAATCCAAATAACAAAGCCACTGAATTTAACAAATTATCAAAAAATGGGGCAAGATTGTCTAACATCCATGTTCCAAAACCTGAAACAAGAGCAAGCGCGAACAAAACGCCAATCCAAATCCCCAACGGAAGCCAAGCATGTCTATCTGATTCAGATGGCATCATCGTGCTTGATACGACAAAGGTGAGATAAAACCATAGCCAAAAATCTGAAATGGTAGGCAATAACCCCACACCCATCCAAAATAATTCCACTTGACCATTCTGAAGCACATCCCATAACGTGTTTAATTGCAATTGCTGAATCCCAGCGTAAGCAATGAATAATGTCCCTGCGATTAACGGCGCAAGACCAATCAATGAATCGCGAATGAAATCTGTCCGTTCGACTTCTACATACCCCATTTGCAAACGTCCGTTTGACATTGGTTTTGGAATCACAGAAAACTTTCCTGTTTTCACCCTTAATATTTTTGCCATCAAAAAGTGACTGGTCTCATGCAACAACACGCCGGGGAAAAATAAAATAGAAAAGATGGTAAGCGTTAATTGCAAATTGCGTGTGATGAGCAAGGTCACCACTTGAATTTCACGATGCAAAAGCCGCTGGAGAAATACCAGCGGCATGAGCATTAAGAAAAACCAGATGAAACCAGAAAAAGGCACAGGGCAAATTAAGCAGGTGTAATATCAGAAGGAGGCGTTGACTTCCCTGCTGTATTTCGCCAAATTGCACCGCCGCCAGCACCCAAGCCAGCCGTCAAGCCAATATTTATAAAACCAACAAAACATGCCATACCAAGTGACGAAACCCAAACCGTTGTTGGGTCTGCAGTAGGGAGACCAAGCATTTCATTAATTTGATATTCGGGATTTTGCATCACCATCGCATTAATGATGGCGGCTATCATTTGCGCCACAATGCCAAAACCGCCAGCAATTGCTCCAGCATAAGCGCCACGTTGAACAACTGTAGCAGAATCTTTTTCAAAAACACCATTCAAATATCCAGCACCAAGACCAGTGATAAGCGGAACGCAAAAAGCACATAACGGACTTATCCCCGCCGCGGCAATTAATACAAATAAAAACATGACTGCGCCAGAAATCAACCCTGCTTTTAACATATTATCAATCTCCTTTTATTGTGTTTGTTTTACGATTTGAATAAAGTCATCCACTTTCAAACTTGCGCCACCGACCAATGCGCCATCAATATCAGGCTGGGAGAAAAATTCTTTGGCGTTTGCGCCAGTGACAGAGCCGCCATATAAAACGCGAATTGTTTGGGCGGTGGATTCGCCATATAACTCTGCGATGGATTTACGAATCACATCTTTGATGACGACATTCGCCGCTTCACCTGTGGATGCTTTACCTGTTCCTATCGCCCAAACTGGTTCGTAAGCGACGACAATGCGTGGCGCGAAGTCGGCGGAGACATCAGCCAAGCCTAATTTTGTTTGAGCAGAAACAACTTCACTGGTCTGGTTTGATTCGTATTGTTCCAACGTCTCGCCTACACATACAATCGGAGTCAAATCAAATTTTTGTGCGGCAAGTAATTTTTTATTCACTAAAGCATCTGTTTCGCCAAAATAGGCACGTCTTTCTGAATGACCTAAAATCACATAATTGCATAATTCTTTTATCATGGCTGGCGCAACTTCACCAGTGAACGCGCCTTTTTCTTCCCAAAACATATTTTGCGCACCCAAACCAATTTCAGTATTTTTCAAAAGTTCATGTGCAGTTTGCAATGAAACAAACGGCGGGCATACAACTTTTTCTACATTTTTTATTTCATTTAATGTTTCAGCCATTGCAGAAATTAAATCACGAGTCTCTGCAATCGTTTTATTCATTTTCCAATTACCAGCAACAAAAGGTTTTCGCATTGTGTTTTCCTATGGAATGGTTTTGAGTAATTCATTTGCAAAAGTTCGAACCCAAGCCGCCGCGCCTAAATCAGATGAAATAGCATTGAGTAGGCTTTTGGCTGTATTTGTATCATTTAACTTAATTGCAATCTCTGATTTTAATAATGGAATTTCATATAAATCTGGTTTAACTTTTTCGGCATTGAGTACATTTGTTTTTGCATCTTCCAGTGAGCCGTTGAATAAAGCATAACGCCCACGCGCAATATAACCCAATGGCAAATCAATGGCATCAATGCGTTCAAAGAAAACAAACAAAGGCATTTCTTTTTGTTCTGAAGCCTTGTAAACCGATTCGCGTAAAGCAGTCATCACATCTTTTGGAATGTCGCCTTCAGCACGATAGACCTGCGCTAGTCGTAAATCCATGCCAGCGGCTAGCACCCAGGCTTCACGGTCACGATATTGGCGCGAGGCATTTGCAAAAAAATCTTTATTTGTTCCTGCTAAATTTGCGGCTTGCGCCAATGCCTCTGCCGCACGAACAGGTTGCCCATCATCATAAAACGCTAACGAAAGTTGCAAATGTGCGTTGGGGTCGGCTGGGTTTTGTTTCACCAATTCTTGCGCCGCCGCAATCGCTGGCGATAGGTTTGGCTCGGCAGTAACTGGTGGCAATGTTGGAATCACTGGCACAGGTGAATTTATAACAACGGTTGTGGGTTGTGCAAAAAATCTACGAACGAGTCCATTGCGATATGCAAACGCGCCCAAGCCTATGCAAACGATAAAGATTAAACTAATACCAATCCATAACCAAGATGAAGAACGCTTCTGCGCTACGGGTTGGCTGGCTTCTATTCTACGGGCGGTTGCTTTGTCTTGAATTTTTGTGTCGCGCTTTAAACTGGCTGGGCGCATGGTAATGGCTGTGCCTTGCATTGGCACGCCTGCTTCCGTCCATGCGGATTTGAAAGCGGATACTAAATCTTCTACCGTTTGGTATCTATCTGTTCTATCTTTTGCTAAAGCCTTTAGTAAAACTTTTTGCACAGGCTCTGGCACTTTGGGATTAATATCCATCGGCAAAGGCAATGGCGTATAAATATGGTCGTGGATAATCGAAAACGGTGTATCGGCACTAAATGGTACCTGACCGACAACCATTTCATATAACATGACACCGAATGAATAAATATCTGTCCCTGAGTCTAAATCTTTTTTGCCCATCGCCTGTTCAGGTGAGATGTATTGAGGCGTGCCCATAATAGAATCAGATGAAAGGGTAGATTCGCCTGCTTGGGCAATCCGCGCCAAACCAAAATCTGCTAAATACATTACGCCTTCGGTAGAAAGCAAAACATTCGATGGTTTTATATCGCGATGCAACACACCTTGTTGATGGGCATACCCTAACGCCGAGCCAACCGAAGTGACTACTTGCTCAATTTCTTGTGAACTTAATGCCCCACGTTGAAAACGTGCTTTGAGTGTATCGCCTTCGATAAATTTCATCACCAAATATGGGCGATTTTCATGTTCTGAATAATCATATACTGGCACAATGTTTGGGTGTTCCAGTTTTGCAACAACTCTGGCTTCGCGTTGAAAGCGAGCAGTGAATGTTGAATCTTCATTAAATGCCTGATGCAAGGCTTTCACCGCCACGTATCTATCTAATGAAGCATGATAGGCTTTGAAAACAGTCGCCATGCCACCCTGCCCCAACTGCTCAATGATTCGATATGGTCCGATATTTTCGCCAACTTTGAAAGACATAAAAACTCCGTGAGAATTTATGCAATTATAGCCGAGAGCAAGTTTTTGTTATTAGCAGTTTTATTACAGTTTTGGGTATGGAGTCGGTAATCAATCTAGGAGTGGTGAAGTTCGTGGGTTAAATTGCAAGTTTCAAGTGCAAATTTTGTAAAAACCCACGATGTTATCCACTCCCATCAATCTTCGGTAAACAGTTATTGGTCTGAAAAAGGGTAAAATTTGTTTTGACTACCAATTTTAGAAATACCAAATATTACTATGAAGGGACTCAACAAATCGCTATGCGAAAAAACGGCACATTGACCTATATCCTCGGTGACCATGCTTCGACTATGCTCAGCACAAGTCTCGGTTCTACCAGCATGATTACAGATTCTTCTGGCAATGTGATTTCTGAAACCAAGTACAAAGCCTGCCCACTCCGCTTACGCTACGGGATGCTTCGCGAGGGTGAGACTCGCTATTCATCTGGCACAAACCCAACGGACTATACATACACGGGTCAATACTCTTATACGGATGATTTTGGTCTCATGTTTTACAATGCCCGTTGGTATGACCCGTCACTGGGCAGATTCGCTCAGGCAGATACAATTGTGCCGAGTGGAGTCCAAGGGTTGGATAGGTACGCTTATACTTTCAATAATCCAATAATTTATACTGACCCTAGTGGTCATAATCCATTACTTATTATAGTTCTATTAGTAGCAGGATCAGCATTGTTGCACAGCAGTACAGATAAACAAGTACAACATAGTGGGCCTATATTTGATTTAACCCCAATGCTTCAATCGACTGGAGAAAAAGTCATCGAAAATGTTGCATCGTTGTCATCTCCCGAAGTGTATGAATTTGAAACAACACTTTCGGTAGGTGGCTCAGATAGCGAAGCAGAGATATTTCAAGATGAAGTTCTAGATCATTTAGATTACACAAACACAATTCTCTCAGAAACTGTAGGCTATATAATTCCTGATAATATTGTCTCATTCTTGATAAATGAATTTGGAATTCCAGACCCCGCAGGCACTGAAAATTTCCAAGAAAAAATTGATGACTTAATATCAAATGAAAATCAATATGATGATGGTGGATTAATTGTTAATTACGAGGGCTACAAAGTTGAATCTTTTGACCCAGAAAGCAGAATTAATACCACAAATGAACAAGGGACATTAACTATTTGTGGCAGTAGAACTACTGCATGTACGAATATATCTTTAGTACAAAGAGATGCGCAACGCGCTCGTTTTTGGCTACAGAATCATAGAGCAGAGTAGGCAAATATGAAAAAAATTCTGGCATTTGCGCTTCTATTTATTATGTTGCTAATCATTTCTTGTAAACCTAGTTTTGAAAACTGGGTAGTTGTTTACGATAAAAAGGATTACGACTTAATTCAATATGATGAGCAAACAGATGTTATCTGGTTGTCAAACAATTTTGCAAAAGAAATTCTATCCCTTCATCTTGAAGAGACAAAAGTAAATCCAACAAGAAAGCAGAAAGTTTATATTCCTAATGAAGCATCATTAACCACATTTTGCATTCTTAATGATGTGCTTTGGGTAATCGCAGACAATGAATTGTTTAAGTATTCATTATCTTCAAATACATGGGAAGAATTCGGACTAATTGATATTGATAGTTTTTTGCGCTGCAAAGTATTATCCCAAGGCCAAATCTTATTTACAGGCACAACAGACAACGAATATGTAAATGTAATTTATCAGCAGAAACATAATCCAATATACATTAATTTGCCTTATGAGCCTTATGACATTGCGCAAGATTTATCAAATCAATTATGGTTCATCACTACAGAAAATGGGATATGGAAACTTGATAATAATAACCAATGGATACTTTGGAAGCCTATCAATGGAGAAAGATTATTTTTTACAACAGATATTTTATGGGTTGCAAAAGATGGTTTGTTATATTATTCCCAAATGGGAAACAATATAAATCTAGAGGTGGTAGATAATTTAGTATATGACTTAACTTTGTCAGTTTATCAAAGTGAAGATGGTCGAATTTGGATAGTGACACAGTCTGGCATTTGGGAATTTGATAATGGAGCAATTAAGAAAATTCCACAACCAAAACATATAGGTCATATTAACATACAACATGGGTTCAATTCAACAACAAATACCCTTTTTGTATCTACTGAAAATGGAATATATGCTGTTACCTTAAAATAAGAAATGATGTGCTTACCAGATGTCATAGATGGTGTCACCACTTATTTTGTTGGGACTCGCTACTCGTCTGGCACAAACCCAACGGACTATACTTATACGGGTCAATATTCTTATACGGATGATTTTGGTCTCATGTTCTACAATGCACGTTGGTATGACCCTTATCTTAGCCGCTTCGCTCAGGCGGATACGATTGTGCCGAGTGGATTCCAAGGATTGGATAGATACGCCTACGTCAATAACTCGCCTGTGATGTATACAGATCCTAGTGGACATGATGCTTGGTGGTGTGAAGGTAACGATTCATGTCACTACAATTGGCTTTCTGATAATACAAATACTAACGAAAAGGATAAATTGTTTGATAAATATAATGCGAAGGTAGATGAAAATATGCCTGATAAAGCAAAACGGGCAATTATGGAAGCAATATATATAGCAGGAAGTCAATTTTCAAAAGTCCCAGGTGTAGGTGGAACACCAGCAGAAGCCTTCAAGGCAGTATATGGACTAAACGATGGCGATAGTTTCAGGTTTGAATTTGTAGAAAGCACATGCGCCATTGGTGGCTATACATGTTGGGGCTATACACCAGACGAAAATCATATCCAGATATATCAATCTTATATAGGTATTTGGGCAGGTAATGAATACACAGCCTCGACGCCATTTTCTACAGGACTAGTCTTGCACGAATTAGGACATGCGTTTAATCAGAGGCTTGGTGGTGCACCCATGGCTGGTTTGTCTGGTGATTTACTCACTCGTCCATCCATAGATCATGGCTTCTTTGCTGGCCATTATGTTGGACAGTATAGTTACAGCTTAGATGAATCAGAAATATTTGCAGATATGTTTATAGGATGGAATGTTGGCAGATGGGGCAATAATCCTTTAGGCGACGGCAGGAGTAAATACATGGAAAATATGACCAACTGGGTTTTAAGTGCATCTAATCTTCCCTAATGCTATTAATAGGAGATTTAGTCATGAAATACTTTATAAAATTTAATAAGTTTGTGTTATTTTTTTCAATCTTAGTAATCAGCTGTACTGCTTCTTCACAGACACCTCAGGTTTCGCAGATAACTATTACTTTAGATACACCAACACAAACTAATACTCCTCGCATAGAAACTCCTACGGCTGCACCAATCGCAACAGCAACCTTGTATCCCGCTTTGAATTCAGAAGATGCATATGAATTAGTTTTTCAACTTTTGAAGGATAACTCAAATTGCAAATTGCCTTGTTGGTGGGGAATTACTCCAAATGAAACAACATCACAAGATGCAATATCATTTCTTAATTCCTTTTCTTTAATTGCGTCTACATACTCCATGAGAATTGACCGCGGAGGTATGATACTGAGAATACCAAATGGCGATGATATATTGTCTCCATACATTGGGTTTAATAGTATAGATGGAAATATAGAGACACTAACAGTTGGAGTTTCTCAAGTAACTAAAACCGAAAATGGAGGATATGAAGAGGTTTATGACGATCCTGCTTTCGCAAAAGCAATTCATAGTTTGACTCTACCCGAGATTCTAAAATCATATGGTTCGCCCAAAGAAGTTTTGATAGCAACCTATTCTCTACAACCACTTGGATGGCCTGCATTTTTTGAAATCCAATTGTTTTATCCTAATCACGGTTTCCTTATCGTTTATCATACTTTAATGGAGTTTGCTAAGAATGAATATATACAAGGCTGTCCATCAAAAGGCAGTATTGGTATTAGCTTATGGGAAGCTGATAAATATGCATCAATAAAAGATATTCCAAATGAGATTAGAGAAAATGTTAGTGGCTTTTCCCTATCCTCCTACCTTCAAATTGATAAAGCAACTAATATGAATACTGAAAGTTTCTATAATTCTTTCAAGAATGATGATGGTACATTATGTTTGGAAACACCATCTGTTCTATGGCCATTCCCTGGTCAATAAATTTTGATAAGTTAAGTTACTCACTTTGGAATCAATACCAAGTCATCTAAACTCTCATCATAAAAATCAAGTACCAATAAGGGATGAATCATCACACCCAAAGCCGCTTGCTTCAATACGCGGGGATAGTTTATTTATATAAAAAGACTTCGGAAGTCTGCTAAGTTAGATTCGGTAATGCGAAATAACTCGTCAATTGAGTGAGGCTTCCGAAGTCCAGCATTTCTTTAAGGTATAATCTCAAAACATGCGAAAAGACACATTAAATTGGATTGCATTAGCAGAGTATGATATCGAAACTGCACATCACATGCTGAAAACAGGGCGATATTTATATGTCGTATTTTTATGCCATCTTTCGCTAGAGAAAATGCTTAAGGCGCATGTTGCAGAAATAACACAAAACTTACCCATCAAAACGCACGACTTGATTTATCTTGTCAAAACCAGTGGTATACAACTTCCCGAAACATTTTTAGATTTTATCGGGAAAATTAATACAGCCAGCATCCCAACTCGTTATCCCGATGACTTACAAAAGTCATTGAAAGAATATCCAAAATCGGTTGCCAAAGAGTATTTACAACAAACAGAAGAAATTATAGAATGGCTAAAACAACATCCAACGTTAAAAAAATAGTGCGTAAGTATCGTGCTCAATTAATTAAAATGGGCGTTCAGCCTTCGCGCATTTTGCTATACGGCTCACAAGCCACAGGCAAAGCCGTAGAGGGCAGTGATATTGACTTAATTGTTATCTCAAATACATGGTCAAAATATAGCCAACGCAAACGATTAGAATTGTTAGGTATTGCTTCTGCTAGAATTCTTGAACCTGTTCAAGCCCAAGGGTTTACACCCAGCGAAATAAAATCAAAAAAACTTACCTCATTTTGGGAGCAAGTTATCAAAGAGCAAGCAGTTGCTGTATAAGAAGTATCTGTTCTCGGAACATGCTTCGACTATGCTCAGCACAAGTCTCGGTTCTACTAGCATGATTACAGATTCTTCAAGCAATGTGATTTCTGAAACCAAATACAAAGCCTGCCCACTCCGCTTACGCTACGGGATGCTTCGCGAGGGTGAGACTCGCTACTCGTCTGGCACAAACCCAACGGACTATACGTATACGGGTCAATATTCTTATACAGATGATTTTGGTCTCATGTTCTACAATGCGAGATGGTATGACCCATCACTGGGCAGGTTTGCTCAGGCGGATACGATTGTGCCAAATGGTGTTCAAGGGTTAGATAGATATGCGTATGTCAATAACTCGCCTATAAATTATGCAGATCCAAGTGGGCATCTTGCTGAAGATAAAGTTAAGAAATTGTTAGGACTTGAAGATATGACAGAGAAGGAATTTAAGAAATGGCAGAAATCAAACTCTGCTTTATGGAATAGTCTACTTGGAGCTAAAGTTGGAGATATGATTGTCTTCATGTCAGAAGTTGATGGGGAAACAGTTTACCAAGAATACATTATTGGTGAAAACCAAAATGGTAATTATGTTTTTTGGGGATTGAACAATCAACAACAAGAAAACCAATGTGAAAGTACTTGTTTTATAAATACACCACCTACATATACCGAGACATCTCAACGAGAAGTTCTTGAACATATACAAAACGGAAATCAATGGGGGCTTTATGAACTTAATCCAGATAGCCCAACAAGTTATTATAATTATAATCTTGAAGCATCATCTTCTGATTTTATTGCAATGACTGGAGAAATAGTCCTACCGAATAATCAATTATGGAAGCAACATGGGCAGGAAAGACTAGTATTTGGTCGTGAAATAGGAATTACAGGTGGTCTAGGAATTATTGGTGGCTTAAGTGGTTGCATAGGATCTGCCACAATTAGTTTTGGAGTAGGATGTGCTATCTCTGGTGGTGCTGCTTTATGGATTGCACTGGCAGATTCTACGGTCTCTGGCCCCTCATATTATCCTCAATATCACCATCCTTATGAACATTAGGAGCATGATGAATATAAAAAATCAAACTTATATAAACATTGTTAAGTTAGTTTTTGCAATAACAGTTATGGCATCTTATGTAATTGCAGATACTAACATTATCTATTTTCGGTTATTGCCGTTATTTGTTGTATTTTTTTTATTTGGTGAATATAGGTTGTATCAGAAATATCTTTCAATTCATTTCGCACTAGAGAATTTTATTCTTATCCATACAGTAGTTTATGCTTGTCTAGGAATAATATTAGTAAATGCGTCTGAAATTATTAATTTCGGGCTATTTTTTATCACAATGATAATTTATACCCAAAGTGTCTTTTTTCTTCTGGCTAATTTTGAAAAGAACACAACTCCATTGATCACTACGAAGTGACCAAATACTACTACGCTGGGACACAACCCTTCGATTACACTCAGGCCAGGCTCCTCGCCATGCGAAAAAACGGCACATTGACCTATATCCTCGGTGACCATCTCGGTTCTACCAGCATGATTACAGATTCCTCTGGTGCTGTGATTTCTGAAACCAAGTACAAAGCCTGCCCACTCCGCTTACGCTACGGGATGCTTCGCGAGGGTGAGACTCGCTACTCGTCTGGCACAAACCCAACGGACTATACGTATACGGGACAATATTCTTATACAAATGATTTTGGGTTAATGTACTATGGGGCGAGGTGGTATGACCCTTATCTTAGCCGCTTCGCTCAGGCGGATACGATTGTGCCGAGTGGAAGTCAAGGGTTGGATAGATATGCTTATGTGAATAATGCACCATTAAACTTTATAGACCCAACAGGGCATGATGCTTGGTGGTGCGAAACAGCATCTTGCAGCTATAAATATTATTCAAGCAATTCTCTTGTTAACAATTATAGTGAAAAAGGTGAACTTGCTTACATAAAAGCAAGTCTTCTTCAAAACTATGGAGTTACTCTTGCAGATGGTGGAGCTGGAGATTATTGGCAAATTAGTGCATTTGGCAAAAAAGTAAATTCTAAAAATTGGGATTTAACGTACGCTCGTCAAGCTGATTTAGCATTAAGCAATTTAAACAAAGCATTGGAAGGGAAATTACATGGCATTATTGGAAGTGCAACATTTACCCTGAACGAACATCCTAATAGCCCATATTACTACGGCTATACACATGGGTCAACTGTAGATTTTTATGTTACAAATCATCTATCACTTATCAACATCTACCATGAATTTGGCCATGTATTAAATAATTTGCCAGGGAAAGATGATGCTTTTTCAGGTTATCCGGGTATAGGTAATTCTGAATTTTTAGATGATAAAGGGTTTCTTGATATTAACGCCTTGATTATTAAAAATGCAAGTTTATATTATCAACACCCTATGTCAGTTTTTGGAGATAATAAAGTAACTGCTCAAAGAGAGCAATGGGGAGATATGTTTGCGAATTATGTAGCTGGAAACATTAATTTAGCAGCGTCTGAAGGTAGTGCAATGAATGGATTTATAGAAACAGCGCTCTGTGTCAACGTCGGAGTCAAATGCCCTTAAAGAAGAAAATTTTAACCGAGGTCTTTCAAATGTCTTATAAACCACGATTCTATTTCCTGCTCTTGGGTGTAATGTTGCTCGCTAGATGTATTCCTGATGTGGTTGCAACGCCGCAACATATAGAAACTTTCTCGTTCATCCCTATCAGCCCAACACTCAGCATTACTCCGACAGAAATACCAACACTAACCCAGCCTGCCACACTAACACCTTTACAGGCAAATGAAAAAATCAGAATTCTGTTGCAAGAACCTACTGATTGCTCTGCACCTTGTTTTTGGGGCATCACCCCTCAGAAAACAACATTTGCTGAAGCAACAAATATTTTTGCATCTCTTGGGTTACACCCTAAACATACTCTCACACAAAATTCTCATGATTTCTATGATACAGATTATCATATTCAATTCGCACTAGAAATTAGTATCTTGTTCAGTGTGCAAGATGATATAGTAAAGACGCTTGATGTCGGAATTAACGTCCCTAGAGAAGTAACTATACCGAGAAAGTGGTCTGCGTACTCACCGGAAACATTAATTAAAAGATATGGCACCCCATCACGAGTTGAATTTTCTCTGAACAATATATACCCTAATAATGGTATCAGTGGGTCGATGATGATGTATTTTGATAATGTGGATATGATTGTTTTGTATGCTGGAACGGAGGAAAACTTCCTAAAAGACCAGAAATCTCTTACTCTATGCCCTTTAAATAATGATATTCACTTTGTGGGCATCTGGATGGGAGAAGAAATTCTTTATCCGCAACCGCCACTAATACCACTTGAACAAGCAACTTCGCTGACTTTGGCTGATTTTGAAAAATTAATGCTGGGAGACCCAAATATAGCTTGCTTCAATTTGAACGAAGAAGCGTTTCATTAGTTGAAAATTTTTTATTTGACCACCTTGTTTTTACATCTATCATAAAGGATTTTCTATTTGCAAAAGCCTCCGATAAAGAATTGGGAATATGATAACAATATTAATATTTATATTCGTTAAAGAGTTACATGTCTCATTACAACGAACCATAATCAAAACTCATGCGTGGATGAAAATCATCATTTGAAAAGGTTTTGTTAAGACATGCCAGGTTCACTCAAAAAGACTTCGGAAGTCTGCTGAGTAAAATTGTGTAAAGCGAAATAACTTGTTCATTCTTTCGGCTGAGACTTCCGAAGTCTATAATTTGCTTAGAATCACGCATATTGCAAAAAGTGAGGCGGAGCATACAACAAACGCTTTCGCAAAGGTTCTGGCGACTCTTTTTCACACAAATCTCTTAAGCGTTTCATCCGTTGTGCTGATTCAAGCAAGAAAAAAGGTTCAGAGAGTGAACCAATTTCCCTCGTCCAATGTGGAGGCGGCTGATTTGTTCTTTCAGCCAGCAACTCTGTAATTGCAGCGGTCATCACTAATAAATTATGATTATCTGTGACAGGCTTAGGGAGCTTGGATATTTCAAGATTGGCATGAGCAAAATCCTGAACCAAACTGCGGAGTTGTAATGAATCGCGCATCAATGCGGCTTGTGCAATTTTTTCAATCAGTTCCATACAACGCTTCCCATAAATCAAGAAAAGCATATTGAGCAGTTAACTCATCACCTAGCACAAGGAAAGGCTCAACTGCATTCCAAATTTCATCTTTAGAATTGTTTTGCTTAACTTCTTGTAAAATTCTACGGGCATCTGCAATATCCACATCATCGCGCCATGCAG
>JAEURH010000219.1 GCA_016789365.1 Anaerolineales bacterium | reverse complement strand
ATCGCATCTTCTCCAATTTGACAAAGGTTATTTCTTAACGCAAACGGTTTTAATAAGTATTGTTGTAGTATTAAAAGCTATTATGTTTTATTTGATTGTGAAAATATTGCATGACAAAAAACTCAACTTGGTACAACCGTTTAATAAAGAAGTGGGGAAATTCATTGCCAATTTGTCTTATTTGGCTTTAGGAATCAGTTTATTTTCATATTGGGGCGCTAAGAATGCGATGTGGATTTCTAAGCAAGGAGTACAAATGCCAAGTATAACTGATTTACGCATTGGAGGCGCCGATGTGTGGTTGTTTATGTGCATTGTATTGTATGTTATAGCCCAAATTTTCAAAAAAGGAATCGAACTGCAAGAAGAAAATGAACTAACAATATAAATTATGGCAATAGTAGTTAATTTGGATGTGATGATGGCAAAACGGAAAATGTCGTTAAACGAACTTTCAGAAAAGGTAGATTTGACCTTGTCGAACTTGTCAATACTAAAAACAGGAAAAGCAAAAGCTATACGTTTTAGTACTTTAGAAGCAATCTGTAAAGCATTAGATTGTCAGCCTAGCGATTTGTTAGAGTATGTGAAATAACCTTTTGAAGTTAGAAGTCAGAAGTCAGAATTTTTAGTCTCAGTATTCAGTCGCTGCCGCAGTTTTCAAAAAAATCAGTGTAAATCCGCTCATTGCTTTAGCAAATCTGTTTTATCCGCGTTCCAAAAATGAGCAAAGCGAATGGATTAGTATTCAGTCGCTGTCGTAGTTTTCAAAAAAATCAGTGTAAATCCGCGCATTGCTTTAGCAAATCCGTTTTATCCACGTTCCAAAAATGAGCAAAGCGAGTGGATTAGTATTCAGTCGCTGCCGCAGTTTTCAGCAACATGAAACAAAAAAAGCAGAAAGCAGAACGCAAAGTGGTTTTAGAAAGCAACCACAAACTCTAAACCACAAACTACAAACAAAAAAAACTCGTAATCACTTACAGATCTTTTATCATGTGGAGTCGCCGAGAATATAACCATTCTCAAAACTTCATATTTTAAAGGGAGTGGGAGAGGTTACCAAATTAGGGTAACCGATT
>JAEURH010000218.1:855-1155 GCA_016789365.1 Anaerolineales bacterium | reverse complement strand
ACTACAAAACATTCGCGTTAGATTTGCTCCTTGGGTCTCAAATGAGCTTAATCGTAAACTTATGCCCTATGAAGCTGCTTTAAGGGAAATAGGAGCTTTAGCAACTGTTGAAAAACTCGACCCAAACATTGTAAATAGAGGGAAACTAATCCATAAAATGCATTCTGTCTTTTCTAAATTTCTTGGTATCAACTTTGAAGATATGACGAAAGAGCCGGAGGATTACTCAATTCTTGTTTTAGAGCACTTAAAAGACGTATTAAATATTCCTGATTTGGAAATTCTAAGGCGTGACGCAAT
>JAEURH010000218.1:0-845 GCA_016789365.1 Anaerolineales bacterium | reverse complement strand
CCCACCCTCTACCACTTCGTACCCATTCTGGGCATAATGGCACACGTCCTAAAGGAGAGGGCTTTTGTTGTGTGAATAAAATTGGCTTGCGACAAATTTGTCGCAAGCCGTAGGGGCGAGGCATGCCTCGCCCCTACATGTAATTTATAATTTCATCATGCCCAAATTCGACCCGCAAAAACATCATCGCCGTTCGATTCGTTTGAAGGGATATGATTATTCTCAGGCAGGTGGATATTATGTGACCATTGTCACATGGCATAGAGATTTATTGTTTGGTGAAATTGTTAATGGGGAGATGAAATTAAATCAAAGTGGAAATGTTGTTCATGAATGTTGGTATGAAATCCCCAACCATTTTGAAAATGTCCAATTGGGTGCGTTTGTCATCATGCCGAATCATGTGCATGGAATTATTTTTATTGTGGAACGTAGGGGCACGGTCTCCGTGCCCGAGGAAAATGGTGAAAATAAAATTTCCAATAATAACAAGATGACGGATGAAACATTGGGCGGGGAAACCCCGCCCCTACGAACATTTAACCCAACATTGGGTCAAATTGTGGCATATTTCAAATATCAATCAACCAAAAAAATGAATGCGTCTTCAAATACAGGGGTGGTGACAAAATTTTGGCAAAGAAATTATTACGAACACATCATCCGCAATGAAAAAGATTTGAAAAACAAAACTGAATATATTGAAGCAAATCCCATGTTGTGGGAACAAGATGATGAAAACCCAATCAATATAAAATCGTAGGGGCGAGGTCACCTCGCCCCTACATTTATGTATAACCCTTCCCCCATAACAAAATATTGCTATAATCGCAGTGAGACCGAAC
>JAEURH010000217.1 GCA_016789365.1 Anaerolineales bacterium | reverse complement strand
TATCAAACGGCTCGGTTGTATTTTCATCCGCAATCATGCCATCTACATATAAAGTAGTTCGTACCAATGGGCGCGGATGTCCATCTGGAAATTCGATAATGATTTCAATGTTTTGCGTTTCTGGCAAAAGAATTTCTGTATTGAAAGGGTCATCTTCTGGCGCTTGACGTGTAATTTGCAATACAGGTGATATAGGAAATGGATTCGGTGGTTGAATATTCAAATTGATATTTTGCGAATTTGAATTTACTACACCTAATGAAGGTGTGTTCACTTGTAAAGTTATGTTATGTTCGCCAGAACTATTCAAACGCGAAGTATAAGAAAGCGCGTAAATTCTTCGTAAACCAGCAAAATAAATTTCTAAATCAGGGAATCGTTCAATGCCAGAATATTGGAACATCGTTCCGCCAGTTTGAATGGCAAGGTTATTAAAAATTGCGGCACTGGTATTGGTGAAAGTTGTATCTGCATCTACATACCAAACAAAGATGCGAATATTGTTTTGGATAGCGCGTTGGATAATTGGTTCAAGATTTGAAGCGAGAGCAGGGTCTGGCATTTCAGGGGTGATGAATAAAATTGCTCGCTTCATTCCTAAACGCGGTGTTTGCGCGCTGACTACATCCAATGCTGTGACTAACGATTGTAGATTCGGAATCGCAACGCGCATATCTGGATTGAAGCCGTTTATGGCAGTGACAAATTCCGCCGCAGGTGCATGATTGATAACGGGTCCTGCTTGGCTGACTAAACTTAAATCATCGGGCAAATCAGCAGGGCGGCTTTGTGCCCATTGCGCAATCACTTGGGCTACGCGTTGAAAACGAGAAATGCCGTTGGCATCACGTGCATCTAATGGCGTGCCTTGATTGACTGCAACGGTCAGTTGCAGTGGAATCATCATTTCGGTAAATGAATCAACTGGAAGGGTTTGACCATTTTCAAGTACAGTAACAGCCTCCCCGTTAAGCCCTGAGGCGAAAAATTTCTGCGCGTCGAAGACATCTACAAATCCAGTTATGGTTGGAAATGCAGAAGCCTCCACATTGTATAAAGTGACTGTGGCTGTGTTTTGTTGAGCGTTTACATTTGAGAAAACGCTTAACAAAAGTATCAAACTAAAAATGATAGAAAGGGTCTTACGCATTTGCCTCAG
>JAEURH010000216.1 GCA_016789365.1 Anaerolineales bacterium | reverse complement strand
GAAAAAATGTATCCATTGGAAAGAATTGGTCCTGCATTAACTTCGGCATCGGTAAAGGTGAAACAGTAGAGATTGACACGCACTTTTTCTGAGGGGATGCCCCATAATTTTGCAAAGATTTCTCCCTCTCCTATTGAATGAACTGCATAACGTTGGATGACGGGGTCTGCCAAACGAACGATTAGCTTTTGAAAGTTATACTTAAAAAAGTTGCTTTTATTCCACATATCATCTGCCATCACAATAGCAGGCTTCTTGTGCAATAAGCGGATGAAGATACATGCTAATAAATCAGGGTGAAAAGAACCGCTGACACTGTCTAAAACCAGCACATCACATTCACGCGCCCAGTTGAGCACCTTCCAAAAACGGCGTATTTCAACAATCAATTCACCAAAAAAGGTTTCGGCTTTAGGAAATTCTGAAAAAGCAGAATAAGGCTGAATGCCTGATTTTAGAGGTGGCAGGTCAAGGTCTACGGTGTGAATGTATTTTGGGGTTCGCATTTATATCCATCCTAGTAGTGTTGAAATATGCAAAATTGTAATCCAATTGAGATAAAATAGAAAATTGATATTCGGTTTTGTAAAGTATTTAAAGGTTGAACGCTTTATTTGCAAAACTGCAAGGATTCTCAGTAACCCGTTTGGGCTATTCTTTGCCACTAAAAATACGGGTTAGCATTTTAACCTAAAGGATACAGTATGACCCAAAATTTTGATGTCATTATTATCGGGGCAGGGGTGATGGGTACCAGCCTTGCGTTTCACCTCTCAAAACGAGGGCTCAAGCCTTTGCTGGTAGAAAAAAATCAGGTTGGGTTTGGGGCTACCGGCAGTTCAAGCGGGCTTGTGCGAATGCACTATGATTTGAAGGTTGAATCTCAACTGGCGTGGGAGAGTTTTCATTATTTCAAAAATTGGGCTGAGATGGTAGGCGGGGAATGTGGGTTTAAGAAAACTGGTTTTATTCACCTAGAGCCAGCCGAGCAACATCATAATTTGCGAGCCAATGTTGAAATGCAAAAAGGAATTGGGATTAAGACTGAAATTATCACAGGGGCAGATGTGAAGAAATTATCACCATCTTTCTATACCGATGATATTGAAATTGCGGCGTACGAGTCAGAATCAGGCTATGCTGATGCGACGTTAACTGCTAATTCATT
>JAEURH010000215.1 GCA_016789365.1 Anaerolineales bacterium | reverse complement strand
GGGATAGCCCCATTTTTGATGTCACTGGAACAGTGCAGAACAAAAGTGATTCTTTGTTACAACGCGTTTCGGTACGGATTTTTGTATTTGACGAAAATGATAATTTAGTAGGCACTGCAGAAGTTTCGTCATGGGATGTTGGCGCAGGTGCTAGTGTAAGTTTCAATGGGTATGGAATTGGGCAAAAACCAAGCGGAGCAGTAAAGATTGAATTCTCTGCAATAGGTGTAAATTACTAACCAAAATGTTTTATGGCTGTATCTTATCTTATTTAACTGCCTTGATTGGCCAAGGCAGTTATTTTATTCAAAAATCAAAGTGATAAAATAAAATCTATTATTACTTGGAGATTGCCAGTGAAAACTCGTTTGGAACATGACCTTTTGGGCGAACGCGAAGTACCAATAGATACTTATTATGGTATTCACACACTACGCGCCTTAGAAAACTTTCCGATTAGTAATATTCCAATTAGCACCTATCCAAATTTTGTGAAGGCGTTGGCGGCTGTTAAGCAAGCCTGTGCATTGGCGAATCATGAGTTGGGATTGTTAGAAGATAAAAAATCAAATGCGATTGTCTCAGCATGTAAAGAAATTATGTCTGGAGAATTATGCGAGCAATTTGTCGTAGATGTGATTCAAGGCGGTGCAGGGACATCTACAAATATGAATGTGAATGAAGTCATTGCCAATC
Organism: Anaerolineales bacterium; assembly: GCA_016789365.1. GTDB lineage: Bacteria > Chloroflexota > Anaerolineae > Anaerolineales > Villigracilaceae > Villigracilis. The sequence goes on along the minus strand of JAEURH010000215.1, from coordinate 475 downwards.
GCGGATTAGAAATCTTAGGCTTTGAACGCGGAGATTACAAAAAGTTACATCCACTTGAAGATGTGAACATGAGTCAAAGCACGAATGATGTCTATCCTACTGCGATGAAAGTGGCATTGAGATTTTATATTGATGAATTAATCGAGGCGATGGAAGTATTACGAATCGCATTTGCAGAAAAAGCAATTGAATTCAAAGATATTTTGAAAATGGGGCGTACTCAATTGCAAGATGCCGTGCCAATGACGTTGGGTCAAGAATTTAGTACGTATGCTGTGATGCTGGAAGAAGACCAACAACGTTTGCGAGAAGGTGCGTTGTTGATTCAAGAAATCAATTTGGGCGCAACGGCTATTGGAACTGGAATCAATGCTCACCCTGAATATGCAAGTTTGGCGAGAAAATATTTAAGCGAAGTAACTGGAATCGAATACATCACTGCTGGCAACTTAGTCGAAGCGACGCAGGATGTCGG
>JAEURH010000214.1 GCA_016789365.1 Anaerolineales bacterium | reverse complement strand
TGAAATAAACGATAGGTATTTTGTAAAAGTTTTAATTTCAATTTATAAACTTGCGCGGTGACGATGTTTCCGTTATTACCGGGCAAGCGGGTCACTTCGGCTTTGGTGATGTACGAATAAATACTCTGGCGTGCTAGATAATCTTTGTAAGAAAAATCTTCATTTTCGGGCGGCGTTTTCAATTGACCACGAAGTCTGATGCGTTCACCATATTCATAAATTTGATTTGGCAACACACGCACGAGGATAAATCCATCAACAGGTAAATCACCATCGCCTGTATCCACCGCTTCGACTCTTAACTTCAAGTTGGTATATGTATCTCGATAGTCTGGTGGCTCAACAAGATAGCCTGTAATGAGTAAATCGTAATTTCTATCGTTATAAAAGGCGATGTGAAAGGCATCAATGTTTGGTTGACGGAATTGATAGTAAGCGGAGCCGATAAATAAAATTGTAGGAAGGAAGAAGGTTATTAGTAGAAAGTGGAAAGTGGAAAAGTAATTTGTAATTCGAGGGCGAAGAAAGAGTGAAAGAGGAATAAGGAGGATTGAAATTAAAATCCATGCCCATGTGGGGAGAGTGATTAAGCTAGCGAGGATGATTCCTAAAATGAAAGATAGTGAAATCCACAGTAATGGCATTGAAAGATTGTACAACATTTAATTAGCCACAGAGTACATAGAGTTCAATGAGATTTTTTAGCTTTTCTCAAAGGTCTCTGAGATCTCTGTGGCACGTTATCTTTGCAATCTTAAATCAACAATTGGGGTTATATATCATATGACAAACTTCTTCTTTCCCATTCTTGGTTATATTTTCGGTTCATTTCCATTTTCAATTTGGATTACACGCTTCGTCAAAGGCGTGGATGTGCGTGATGCTGGGTCTGGTCACGCCACGACAACGAATACGATTCGACAAGCAGGCTTCGGCTGGGGCGCTCTCGTTTTAATTTTAGATTTGGCAAAAGGCTTTATCCCAACTTATTTGGCAAAAGAATATTCTGGTGAAGTTTGGGTGATTGCTCTCACTGCTACATTTGCAGTGATTGGTCACTGCTGGACGATGTTTGCAGGCTTTCGTGGTGGCATGGGATTGGCAACATTTGGCGGCGCATTATTAGCAATTCAGCCTTTAGCATTTTTTATTTGCTTGGCTTTGTTATTGATTCTAGTCTTAACGATTCG
>JAEURH010000213.1:557-1197 GCA_016789365.1 Anaerolineales bacterium | reverse complement strand
AAGAAAATAGAAATCAACCAAATCAATGGGCGGATGATAATCAAAACAAATGGATGGACTGGGCGAAAATAATAATCACGCACAAGTTCTGTGGCAAAGCGTCGTCGCCACAAATAAGCATCCGCGTCAAAAAAAATATCGTCCACGTCAAAATGAGGTTGATTGAAAATAGAAACGAGCAGAAAATAAATTGAGAAGAAAATACAAGCGAGCAGTAAACCGCTCCAATTTTTTTCGATAAATTTAATTTGTATTTTTTCTAACTGTTTCGATAAAAGAAAGATGATTAAAACAATGAAAGATAACAACACCCATTGATTGATGATGAGGGCTTTTGTCTCCGCCTCAAACAGACTGGGAAATTGCTCTGCCATCTTGAGCAGATACCACGCCCAAACAATGAGTGTAGTAAATAGAAAAAACTTTAGGATAACTTCAGTTTTATTTTTTTCAAAATATGCGAAAAGATGATTCATCAAATTTCAAGGAATGATTTATTAAATCCGCCGCCGAGGACGGCGGCTAGAGCAAAAGAATTATTTTGTGTAAAGTTGCGTTACAGAGTTCTATTTTAGATTCTGTACGAGTTGTAAAAATTCGTTCCATTCTTCTTCAAAGAAGTGAACGGTGACGTTGTTCA
>JAEURH010000213.1:278-547 GCA_016789365.1 Anaerolineales bacterium | reverse complement strand
GGTTCTTCGGCTTTCCACGCGAGGAAGTTTTCGGTTTCGGCGAGGGTTTCGGTTTTTGGTTCGTTATTGTTATTCATTTGTTGCTCCTGTTTGTTTAAGAATGTTGAGGCGTAGGTTAAGGTTTCTTTTTGAAGCGCAGGCTGAGGTCACGAATGAGGCGACGAATCCAGACGATGATGCGTGAACCAGGTGGTGGTAAAGGATTATGCAATTCTTTTTCTGGGAAGGGGTCTAAATCGAGCAATTTGCGCATGGTGTAACGCCACAGT
>JAEURH010000213.1:0-268 GCA_016789365.1 Anaerolineales bacterium | reverse complement strand
TAATGGCGGCGACAAGCACTGCGGCTTGGTGAACTTTTAATGCATCTGACAAAATGCGCGTGGAAACGATGTTGTCGAAGATTTGGTCAATCAATAGGGCGACAACCAGCACAATCAAGGTGTAATATAAAGGTGGCAGGTCGAATAATTTAAAGGTTTGGAAGTATGCGACAATTACAAGAATTACCCAATTGATTGCTGGACCTACATAAGGTACGAAGCGCGCTAAACCAGCCAGAAAGGAAAGCCCAATTGCATAATGTACGCC
>JAEURH010000212.1 GCA_016789365.1 Anaerolineales bacterium | reverse complement strand
GATAACCTTTATGTCATTGCGAGATGCGAAGCATCGAAGCAATCTCAAATTTATAAAAGCCACAGAGAAAATCTCTGTGGCTTTATTTCAATTCAATTATTTGAACTCCATTTTTCTCCAGCACATTTCTCAACAACTTTGCATTCTCTGCGGCATGCGGATGATCACCATGCAAACACAAAGTATCTACATGCACAACTTTATCTCCAAATAAAATCCCATTTTTGATTAACTCAATTGCATGATTTGCCACTTTATCAGGCGATTCTATAATCGCTCCGTTTTGATTGCGTTCCATCAATGTTCCATCTGAGCGATAACCTCTATCTGGAAAACCTTCTTGTGCAACTTGTAATCCTAAATTATTTCCTGCTTCAACTAATTTTGAACCTGCTAGACCAACTAAAATGAGTGGTTTCGTAAATAACTTGGGCGAGGAGACCTCGCCCCTACGAATTGCTCTTGCAATTGCTTTTGCTAAATCCTTATCTCTCGCGGATTGGTTATACAAAGCTCCATGCGGCTTGACATGAGTCATTAAAACATTTTCTTCTTTTGCAATCTTGGCTAATAATTCAATTTGATAAAAAACAATCTTCTCTGCTTCTTCTGCCAAAAGATTCATTTCCTTTCTACCAAAGTTTTCTCTATCCTCCCAACTTGGATGTGCCCCTACATTGACATTGAATCTTTTTGCAAGTCGAATCGTCTCTCGCATTATAAATTCATCCCCAGCATGGAATCCACAAGCAATGTTTGCAGAAGTGATGAAAGGCATAATTGCTTCATCATTGCCAACCCCTTCGCCGAGGTCACAGTTTAGGTCTATTTGCATTTATTTCCTAGACTTCCGAAGTCTTAAAGACTTCGGAAGTCTGTTTAAATTTCTCTTGCGCTTCTTCCACACTTACTTCTCTAAATCGTATTTTACTTGCTCCCGCTTCACACTGTGCTAATAAAGGTAAATCAGCACGAATGACATTTGCAATCTTGGGATACCCACCTGTCGTTGGAGAATCTGCCATCATCATAATCGGCTGACCTTGGTTTGTAATTTGAATACTGCCTATTGTCATGCCTTCAGAAATCAATTCGCTTTTATCATTTGATAAAACTTCTTTTCCTTCTAAGCGGTATCCCATTCTGTCAAAAGATTTACTTAAGGTATATTCATTTTCAAAAAAAGTATTATCAAATCTTTC
>JAEURH010000211.1 GCA_016789365.1 Anaerolineales bacterium | reverse complement strand
AATGCCCAAAGTTCTATATGGTTAAATGCACTGGCGTGAACGCGAATCAATACTTGCCCAGCCCCAATTTTCGGCTTAGGCACATCTGCAATTTTGATTTGTGAGGAATCTCCACATTCGTAAAATACAGCGGCTTTCATAATTTTATAACCTCTTAGTTTTTTATATAACTTAAAAATATAAATCTTCCTCATCCTCAACCTTCGGCGGCGGGGAAGAGAGTTCGTAATTCCAAATTCCATTTTCTTTCATGGCGGATGCAATATCATAAGGCGTAGGGACAAATTCATAACTCTGTGATTCGATAAATTCCAAAATCAAGGCATGATTTGGTTTTTCAACTTTAAAACTTTTTTGCACATGATTAAGAAAATATTTCGCGCTTTCGTTTGAAATTTGAAAAAGTTTTGCGATTTGTTCAAATGATTTAATTTTTTGCATGTATAACCTCTATCAATCTTTTTTCAATCTCTTGCCACTCTGCACTCAAATCTACGCTTTCGACTCGTAAAGACATTTCTTGCAATTGAACCACTTCGGATAAATTTTTCCCGTGCACAGTTGGGTACAACAAAATTCCATTTGCTTGGCGATGTTTTTCTGAAAGATGTTCTTGTGTTTTCAAATAAGCATATAGTTGATACAAATGAGATGAATCAAAACCTTGTTTGCCCCATTGGTTTTCAACTAAACTGTTTGCTGTAAACTTTGTATCAATAATTAAAATTTTTCCTGATGATTTTTCTTCCAACATTAAGTCGGGGCGCATGATGGGTAAGAGGTTGTTAGAAAATGTCTCATGCCAAGTTAAGTGCTTTTGTGCAGTCACCAACCAGCCACCAAGTTTGAGGCGATAAAAATTTGCCACAAATCTTTCGTAAATTGAATGTAATGTCAACGCCTCACGTTCAATCACAGGTTGTAAATAGTCACCAGCAAAATCAGTTGGCATTTCACGCCGCGCAATCAATTCGCAAATTCCCAGCATCACACGATAATCTTTATCTTTGCATTCCAATTGCACGCGCCGAATCGCATCAGGTTTTAATTCGACGAAATCAATTCCATCCAACGCTTTTGCTAAATCTTGCAAGCCAACATGATGCAACGTGTTACGAATGATTTGATTTTTTGGAACGTTGACATGATAAGTTTGATATTCGCAATATGCTTGACCTTGTTCAAAAGAATTTCGCTTCAGACTTTGCGT
>JAEURH010000210.1 GCA_016789365.1 Anaerolineales bacterium | reverse complement strand
AATTGAGTATCACAATTTTGCCGCGATATTGTTCAAGTTGATGAATCTTGCCGTGTAAATCTGGTAATGAAAAATCAGGTATCGGTTGGTTAATATTCATTATAAGTAAATCTTAACGCGAAAAGCACGAAAAGGCGAATGGCGCGAATCTTTTATTTTTGCGTCATTCGCCCATTTGCGAAATTCGCGTTTAATCTTTTAGCAAAATCGTAAATCCAAAACTTGTGCTGAGTTTATTGAAACATCGTTAATCTAAAATCCCAACGCCTGCCAATTTTTCCACAACGCCGACCACTGCCGAATTATCTAACTCTCTCATTCCTTGTTCAATCATCATCTGAAAAAACTTTGTGTTTTCTTCGGTTGCAGAAATCGGAATATCATATTCTTTAGCAGTTTCCAAAACAATATTCATATCTTTCAATTGCATATAAGCTTTGAAACCGGGACTGCGATTGCCTTCAAACAATCTTGGAGGTTTGATGTCTAATGCCCAACATTGTGCCGCGCCACCTTTAATTGCATCAACAACTTTCTTTGGGTCAACGCCTGCTTTTTTAGAGAAGACGAGTAACTCAGCCATTGCGACCATTTGCGCCGCCACCATGATTTGATTCGCCGCCTTCGCCACCTGACCCGCTCCCGATTCCCCGACATGCGTGACAGTTTTTCCCATTGCCTGAAACACGGGTATGGACTTTTCTACTGCACTGGCTTCACCACCGACCATAATTGTTAGAGTGGCATTTTTTGCACCAATGTCACCACCTGAAACGGGAGCATCTAATGCAAAGACATTTTTCTCTTTCAATTTCTCTGCAATCATTCTGGCAGATGCAGGTTTTATAGTGGAATTATCAATAAAAATTAATCCAGCATGTGCGCCGTGAATAATTCCGTTTTCACCTAAGGCAACTTTTTCCACATCTGGTGAATCGGGTAAGTTGGTAAAGATAATATCTACTTGTTCAGCAACTTCTTTCGGCGAACTTGCAGACTTTGCACCTTCAGCCACCAATTCATCCACTGCGGCTTGTGAACGATTGTGAACTGTCAAAGGAAAGCCTGCTTTCAAAATATTTCTAGCAATAGACTTGCCCATTAATCCTAAACCGATGTATCCAACTCTTAACATAAAGAGACTCCTTGTGTGAGAATAGCAAAATTGTACCGCGACATATTCTAAGTTAACGAATTGATATAGCAATCTTAA
>JAEURH010000020.1 GCA_016789365.1 Anaerolineales bacterium | reverse complement strand
TGCAACTAACGGAATCGGCATTTTATATAATTCATCTGCAACCACAGATGCTAATGCAAAGAAAAAATCAGTACCAGTGGTGATAATGGCTTTTGGCGCAGTCTTTGCGCGAATGGCCTCTAATAAAACAGCCGTTGTCGTAGATGAACCACGTGTAAACGGAATGACTAAAATTTTATCTTTTGCAATCATGCCAGAAAGCGGATGTCTGCGATCAATAATTTCACCCGTTTTCCAATCATAGCCGCCCCAAAAGGAAAGAGGCTCACTAGTTGCAAGTGCAACTCCGCTGGCTGTGCCTTGTATAAATGGTTTTCCTTGAATTATTCTTTTCATTTAATTATTATGTCATTCTGAGCCACGTTCTTGCTCTTTGTGGCGAAGAATCTCTACGATTATCTCAGAAACCCTTCGTTTCACTCAGGGTGACATTACCTCCAAAGTAATTCATCTCGAATCACTTTACCCTTAATCGCAGATTCGATGCAATCTTTCAAACTTCCAAACGTAATTTGTTTTCCTAATAAACCTGGCGAGTAATATGCAAATTTAGCAGAGTTGGTCATTAGATATTTAACTTCTTTAGGCAACATCGGTGTGGTGAGAATGCAAGTATCTACAGTTAATTGCGCGCCGAAATTTTGCAGAGTATCTAAAATCCCTGCTTGCTGTGCAAGTTGAGTCATGGCACGCGAAGAAGTGACTAAAAACTTTACCTTCTCATGTTTTCGTTTCCCTTGTATCAATGGCGCGAGTTGTTTGAATTCAGCAATTGAAAAATGTGGGCTTCCCAATACAACTAAATCTAAATTTTCATTATCAGTGTGGGTGAGTGCTTTTCGAGATTCTCGTAACAAATCCATTGTCACTTCAATAATTTCTTCTGGTTGTTTATTTTGAAATGCTTCTTCAAATGTCTTTGCTTCGGGTGTGACTCCGATAATATGAAACATGGCTATTCCACCAGAAGATGCTCCCGCCGCGCCTAATGCTTTGAGTTGGTCTTCATTTGGAAGATAATCAAACCCTTGAATAACAGGAATTTTGTCTAACGAAACTTTACCCATTAAATGACCAAGCACAGGATAAAAATCATCGCTTTGTTGTAATTCGAGTGGAATATTTTTTAATCGCAACAAAATTTTTCCTGCCCGATTTTCTGTCAGATGTAATCCGATAGCAGGTGCACGACCTGTGATGGCGCAACATACATCAAACAAATCGGGGTATCTTTCTGTTCTTGCGCCAATCACTGAATTTGCAAATGCAATCGCATTAGATTCGCCCCATGCAATTTGGTCACCAAATTTTGGTTTGAACTCTGTTTGATACGGCGCACACGTCCACGTTGGGATTGTTCCCATACTTTGATAAGCAATCATCTGACGATGTGCTTGCTTTGCCCATTCAGGAGTCACAGCCCATTCTTTCCAATGATGTTCATCTAATCCGCTCACATTCAATGTGGTTGGTACAGAAACTTTTGCACCTAAACTTGCTAATTTCTCTGCAAACTCCAAACCTGCATCACCGATATAAACAGTGCTATCAATATGTGCACCGACAATATCCAATAATTCTTTGGCGTTTGAAACTTCTGCCATGCGCACGAGAATCTTCATCGCCATTTGTGTCGCTTCGCCAAATTCTCCGTGAAGCATAGATTTATCTTTTTGAGTTAATGAGAGAGACATAGTTTTTGTTTGATTGAATTGTACTGCGAAGTTTACTTTGTTATTGCTTATAAGATATTGCGCTTTTCCATAAACTAAGACGCCGAAAATTTTGCCCGCACGGACGTAAACGTCCATGCTACTATTACAAAGCCCGCTGAAGCGGACTAGCCGACTTTAGTCGGCTTTGTATGCTAGCGCGTGGGATTAATCCCCGCGTGATGCCGAAGTTAAAATAAAATTCCGAAGAGCAGAATCAAGTTTACCCGTAAGGGTGAGGCGGGTGAATTTGTCAAGTTGTTTATAACAAGGTACAATCAAATTATATCTAAATCAATACCCCAAAGGAGAAATCTCATGGCTTTTGAATTACCAAAACTGGCTTATGCGTATGATGCGCTTGAACCTCATATTGATGCTCGCACGATGGAAATTCATCACACCAAACATCATCAAACTTATGTAACAAATTTGAATGGCGCGGTTGATAAAACACCTGAACTCGCTGGAAAATCTCTTGAACAAATGCTCAGTGATTTGAATGCAGTGCCTGAAGGTGTACGCAATGTGATTCGTAATCATGGTGGCGGAACTGCAAACCATAATTTATTTTGGGAAGTAATGGGACCCAATGCAGGTGGCGCACCCAAAGGCGATTTAGCAAAAGCGATTGATGCTTCGTTTACTTCGTTTGATAATTTCAAAGCGGAGTTTACAACTGCCGCCACAACCCGCTTCGGCTCTGGTTGGGCTTGGTTGGTGAAAAAGGGTAGTGGCTTGGCTGTTGTTTCAACTGCCAATCAAGATACTCCTATTTCAGATGGTCTCACGCCAATTCTCGGCATTGATGTTTGGGAACATGCTTATTATTTGAATTATCAAAACCGCCGACCTGATTACATCACTGCATTTTGGAATGTGATTAATTGGGATGCTGTCGCCGCAAAATTTGCTGGTAAATAGTATAATACCGAAAAATTTATAAAACATTTTAGGAGTTTTGTATGACTCATATTATTACCAGTTTGTGTATTCGTGACCGCGGTTGTATTGATGTTTGCCCTGTCGAATGTATGATTCCCGGTCAGCCCGTCAATGAATGGCCCTGGATTTATATTGACCCTGACACTTGTATTGATTGTGGTGCATGTGTGCCAGAATGTCCATTCAATGCAATTTACCCAGAAGATGAAGTTCCATCTGCTTATACTGCCAAAGGTGGTGAAATTATTAGCAATGTTGGGCTTACGGGTCATTGGGAAGGCACGAATCATCACGGTGGAAAAATAGTTTTAGAAACCACACGCACACTTGAAGCAGGCGAAGTGATTGATTTAACTCCCGACATTAAACCGAATTATGATTTCTTCCAAGGTGGACCAGGTTATTCTGCCAAAGATATTGACGACGGAATGTAAACAAAAATCGTCCACGCAAGTGGACGATTTTTTTATTTTAGACTGGGGTGCGTCGCGCTCTTAATGGTTAAACTTTCAAATTCTTCAAGAGCGCGACGCACTCTATACTTTTATTCGCTCATTAAATTATTCCCAATAAATTCTGCCAGCGGAATATTATTTTCTTCCAACACAATCACCAACGCCAATGGCACTCCTTGCCAATCGGGCAATGTGCCAGCAATGTACCATGTGACGATGGTTTCATTCAAACTGGCTTGGCTAACATGACTCCAATATGAATTTCCATTTTTGATAAAAGACAAAACCGCTTCATTCGACCTTTCGGCTGGGTACAGTTCCCGCGGCTGACTCAACGCTGGAAGCACCACCCAACCTTGTTCAAGCGTGTTCACTGCCGTAGCAATGCGTGGCGCAGGGATGATGCCATCATGGCTTAATGCAGAAGTGGCTGACACAATTTGTAACGGGCTGGCGCGTAAGTTTTCAATGTTTATATTTGTTTGACTAAATGCAACTGGCATATTAATTTGTGGTGCTTGGTATAAGCCTAGTGATTCATAAAAAATTTGCAAACCTTCATCTTCTGGAAAATCTTCACCAAATTGTGCGCGAATTAATGGAAGCAAAGTATTGCCAATCGGATACAAACCCTGTGTAGCACGATTCAATAAAGGCGCATTTGAGTTTTGTGATAATGCTTCACCTTCTTCGGTTAATTGATTTGGATTGTAAGTAGGGTGAGAAGCCATCACCAATATTTCACCAGTTTCGGCATTCATTAAGATAATTGCGCCACGCCTTGCGCCAAGTAATTGGTCGGCTTGCTTTTGTAAAGATAAATCAATGCTCAAACGAACATCCAAACCAGATGGGGGTGTGCCATAAAGTAATTGGTCCCATAAAATAAGACTTGTCGGGTTGCCTTGTAAGCCACGAAGATAACTGTCGAGGGTTGCTTCGAGTCCAGCCTGTCCGTAGACAGGATGCGTGTAGCCAGTTATGGGTGCTAAATCAGGATAGAGATATTGGCGGACGTAAATGCCATCTACTCTTTCGGTGATGTTAATTGGCTGATTATTTTTATCTACAATTTCACCGCGCGGCACGAATCTATCTGCAATGGCACGGCGGGGGTTATCAGTGCGAGTGAGCAAATCAGGTCCGCGCACGAGCGCCCAATACGAAGTGACAACGGCACAAGATAATAAGCCCAATGCTAATGCGCCTGCTAAAAATGAATATGGCTGGGGAGTTTCTAAAGAGGCGGGTTCTTCATCTTCTGTGTTGCTGATGTTGATTAAGAGAAATAAAGCAATGAATGAGGTTAATAATGACGAGCCACCATACGAAACAAAAGGTAATGTCACGCCTGTTAATGGTAATAAACGAATATTGCCTCCAATAATCAAAATGCTTTGGATGCCAAGATACATCACAACCCCAGCCGCAAGATAACGGCGGAATCTATCAGGCGCGCGTAGGGCAGTGATAATGCCTCGGGCAAGAATCAGCCAAATGAGCAGAATCAAGCCCAAGGTCCCGACCAGACCCGTTTCTTCCGCAATCGCAGAATAAATAAAATCAGAAATCGAAACGGGAACAAGTAATGGATTGCCAATGCCTAATCCTCTGCCAATTGTTCCGCCATTGGCAACTGCTAAAAGTGATTGAATGATTTGATACGAGCCGCCCGTTGGGTCAACCCAAGGATTTAACCAGCCGACCACGCGGATGCGGATGATGTCAATAAAGAAGTAGCCGATTAGGAGAGTTAATGCTAATGAAAGCGTTGAGCCGATTAATATTCTGCGTTTGCCTGTGGCAATGTAAATGAAAATTGTAAAAATCAAAATAAAGATAGAGGCTGTGCCTAAATCTCTTTGGACGAGCAATAATAAAAGTGCCATGCCTGTGACGAACAGCGTTGGTACAAGCAATGGAAATGAAAACAATTGCAAACTGGCGCGGTCTGCTAGATAGGCTGAAAGATAAATGACTAATAAAATTTTGAGTGGTTCAGATGGTTGAAAATAAACATCGTTTGAAATCCCTAACCACAAACGCGGACCAAAGCCAAGCGGATTTGTGCCAAAGATTAAAGTTAATGCTGTGATAATCAGCCCGCCAGTTAGAAATACATATTTATATTTTCTTAGGAAATTTAAGTTTGAGGCAAAGCGTAAAGCCAAAATAAAAACGAAAATGCTGATGCTTAGCCATGCGAGTTGACGAAGCCCGAAGGTTTGGTCTAAACGCCAGATTGTCAGCAAGCCCCAACCACTGAGAAATGCCGCCGCAGGGAAAATATATGGGTCTGCCTCAGGGGCGTATTTGACGATAGCACGATGCGCGAGAATGACTAGCCCAACCCAGATGATAAATCCGCCCCAATGTAATAATCTGTAATCTACATCCCATGTGCGTTCACGTACAGCAGGGGATAAGGTTAGTATGATAGATTGTATGAAAAGAAATGCGCCCGCGTATTGTAGTAAGCGGCTTTGGGTGTGATGATTCATACTTTAATGTTACTTGATTTTTATGAAATAGAGTTTAGATGATTGAATAACGGAAGTGGATAATTTTGTGGGCTTTTAAAAAATTTAACCACAGAGCGCACAGAGAACACGGAGAAAAACTTTTGAAATCTCTGTGAACTCAGTGTTCTCTGTGGTGAAAGGTTCTTTAGCCCTCTCTTTTAGACACTCCCTGAATAACATAAATGAATATAAAACAATATTATTCGAGTAAAATATGCCCGTTCTAATTATTAGATTACCGAGGTTATTATGAAAAAGAAAGTCATTCACTCAGAGAAAGCCCCTAAAGCGATTGGTCCCTATTCACAAGCCATTCGCGCAGATTCAATGGTTTACACGGCTGGTCAAATTGGCTTTGACCCTGCCACTATGGAAATTGTTTCAGGCGGGGTAGAAGCAGAAACTCGTCAAGCACTGACCAACCTAAAAAATGTTCTCGAGGCGGCAGGCTCTAGTCTTGACCATGTTGTCAAAACATTGGTTTTTTTGCAAGATATGGCAGATTTCCCAAAAATGAACGCGATTTATGCCGAATATTTTCCAGAGAACCCGCCAGCCCGTAGTACGGTGCAAGTGGCGGCACTTCCGAAAGGTGCTTTGGTTGAAATTGAAGCAGTTGCTTTAATTGCATAATAGACCATAGCCTATATGTCATTCATTAAGTGCGTCGCACCCTAAAAAGCAGACTATTTTTATTTGTTAAAAAAATTTGCCAAGCAAAATTAATTTGCTATCTTAAGTGCGACGCACTCATTGTGTAAAATGCCAGACCTTCCTTTTGTTTCTATTATTGTCCCTTGTTATAACGAAGAAAAAACCATTCAACATTTGTTGAATGGTATTCTCGTGCAGACGTATCCGCTTGAGAAGATGGAAGTGGTGATTTCAGACGGTATGTCTACGGATGATACGCTTGAAGCAATTGAGGCTTTTAAGAAAGAACACGGTGCGTTAAGAATAATAGTCACAAAGAATCAGTTAAAAACAATTCCGTCGGGGTTGAATCAAGCCATAGGCGAGTCAAGAGGCGATTTGATTATCCGCTTAGATGCTCACTCTATGCCTATCAAAGAATATGTTGAGCGGTGTGTGTCTGCTCATCAAAATAAAAAAGGGGATAATGTGGGTGGTGTGTGGGAAATTCGACCGAGTGAAAGTACTTGGGTTGCTGATTCGATTTCGTTTGCGGCGGCACATCCGCTTGGCGTGGGTGATGCGATGTATCGTTTGAATGCGAAGGCGGGTGCGGTAGATACGGTTCCGTTTGGCTCGTTTTATAAAAGTTTGATTCAAAAAATTGGTGGGTTTGATGAAACATTATTAGCCAATGAAGATTATGAATTTAATACCCGTGTACGTGAATCGGGTGGTATTGTATATTTAGACCCAGAGATTCGTTCTGTTTATTTTTCACGCAGTACATTGAAGCAATTAGCGATTCAATATTTTCGTTATGGCTTTTGGAAGTTGAAAATGCTCCAGCGTTATCCGCACACCCTGCGCTGGCGGCAGGCATTGCCGCCTATTTTTGTGCTAAGCCTATTGGCTTGGGTTGTGTTATCCTTATGGTTGCCAATTGCATTTTATATTTTGGTTGTGCAATTATTTCTTTATTTTTTTGTTTTGGGGTTGGCTGGCTTAAGACTAGCAATTGTAAAGAAGAAAGGTTATCTTATTTTTGGAATTCCGCTTGCCATTGCTACCATGCACATTGCATGGGGTTCAGGTTTTTTGTTTAGCGGTATTTCAAGTTTGTTCGCAAAAAATGGCTGATATTTATAAACCTTCATTGCGCTTACGTCCTGGTGAGCAACGCTCTATTTTATTGCTAGGCGATTTTATTGCATCTGTAGGTGCAATGGTTGGTGCAATTTATTTTTGGTATCAATATTCACTCTATATCTTAACCGAAAGTGGTATTTCACAAGGCAGAGCCGAGCGGCTGATTCAAATTGATGTGCCGTTTTGGTTTTATTTACTTCCACTCATCTGGCTGTTGCTAATGATTGAGTCTTACGACGTTCACACCGCAGGCGATTGGCGCAAAACGTTACGCAGCATTGCCGTTGCTCCAATTGTTGGTCTATTAGGATATTCACTGATTTTTACATTTAACACAGAACCGAACTCTCTGCCGCGTATTGCAGTGGGTGCTTTTCTCGTTCTCGCTTCTTTCTTGACCTTAGCCTGGCGTGCTGCCTTCATCCGAATCTACACTTCATCAGGGTTGATGCGCCGTGTGTTAATCATTGGTGCTGGTAAAGCGGGGCGTTCGTTGGTAGATGTCTATCGAAAACTTTCACCATCTCCATTTCAATTAGTAGGTTTTGTTGATGATGACCCCGCCAAGAAAAAATATGCATATCAAAATTATTCCGTGATAGGCGATAGCGAACATCTTTTAGACATTATCGAAGACTATCGCATTTCAGATGTGGTGGTCGCTATTAATGGAGAAATCAAAGGCGAGACCTTTCAAACAATTTTAGATTCTCAAGAAAAAGGTATTGAAGTGATTCGTATGCCCATCATGTACGAAGAATTGACACAGCGTGTGCCGATTGAGCATTTAGAATCTGACTGGGTAATTCGCTCGTTTGTTGACCAAGTTCGTGTAAGTGGCATGTATGAATTTCTAAAACGCATGATGGATATTTTAGGTGGCTTTGTTGGTACGATTATTTTCTTGATAGTTTTCCCATTTGTGGCAATAGCCATATTAATAGAAACGGGCTTTCCAATTTTTTATTCTCAACCACGCTTAGGCAAAGGGGCTAGCGTTTTTCGCATTTATAAATTTCGCACGATGCGGCAAGATGCCGAAGCCGAGGGCAAAGCCATGTTGGCAACTGAAAACGACCCGCGTGTGACTCGCGTTGGAAATTTCTTACGCAAAACACGGCTTGATGAAATGCCACAATTTTGGAATGTGTTACATGGTGAAATGAGTCTTGTTGGTCCACGTGCTGAAAGACCAGAACTAGTAGCAGATTATCAAAAACAAATTCCGTTTTATCGCGCGAGGCTATTAGTAAAACCAGGTCTAACAGGTTGGGCACAAATTAATTACGGCTATTTTGCTACAGTTAAAGAAATGGTTGTAAAACTTGAATATGATTTGTATTACATTAAACATAGAACTTTAGGAATGGATTTTAATATTGTCCTACGAACGATTGGAACAGTATTAAGAAGGACAGGTAGATAAATGAAATATTTAATCACAGGTGGAGCAGGTTTTATCGGCTCACATATTGCCAATACACTTTTGCAAAATGGAAAACAAGTTCGAATCTTTGATAACTTTTCTTCTGGTAAAAAAGAAAATTTACAAGGCTTAGATGTTGAAATCATTGAAGGCGATTTGCGAAATGATGAAGATGTTAATAAAGCAGTCAAAGGCATTGACATTATCTTCCATGAAGCGGCATTTGTCTCTGTGCCTGAATCAATGGAAAAGCCACAAGAATGTTTAGACGTAAACGTCACGGGGACATCTAAGTTGTTTGAAGCCGCTCGCATGTCAGGTGTGAAGCGTGTAGTAGTTGCATCCAGTGCCGCTGTGTATGGAGATTCCGAAGCGTATCCATTATCAGAAGATACGCCGTTGAAACAGTTATCGCCATATGCAGTTTCAAAACGAATTGACGAAATGTATGCAGAATTATTTACGAATCAATTTGGTTTGGAAGTTGTGGCGTTGAGATATTTCAATGTGTATGGTCCGCGCCAAAGACCAGACTCAATGTATGCCGCCGCTGTGCCAATTTTTATTCGCCGAATTTTAGATAACAAACCAATCACTGTATATGGCGATGGCGGACAAACGCGCGATTTAGTGAATGTAAAAGATGTTGTGCAAGCAAATTTATTAGCATCTGAACATCCTGCTGCCCCTGGAAAGATTTTCAATGTTTGCACAGGTGTTGAAACAAAATTATTAGACTTGTTAAATATTCTTTACAAAATTTTTCCGAATGCTCCGAAACATGTTCATGCCGAACCACGCGCTGGTGATATTTATCGTTCGATTGGTACACCTAAGAAAATTATGGATACACTTGGTTATAAACCGCAAGTCTCTTTAGCAGATGGTTTAGCAGAAGCAGTGGAAGTAATGCGTAATTCGTAAGACGTAAAAGCACTTTACGCATTACGCATCACGGATTATTTTTACAATCCCAATGTCTACTAGAACCCACATCCGCAATCGCTTCGTCTTAATAGGTGACCTTGCCCTCATCATCGTTTCGGTGTTGGGAAGTTTTGCTTTAAGGCTAGATGTGAATGAATTGCCATTTTATTTCCCAGCGACATTGTTAATGTGCGTTGTGGCTTTGATAGTTAAGATTCCAACTTATTATTTTTTCGGTCTCTATCGCCGTTTGTGGATGTATGCCAGCACAAATGAATTGCGTTTGATTACTATTGCTGTCACCACCGCTTCGGTCTTGACCTCAGGCGTGATGTTGCTGTTAATTAGTTTTGACTTAATCAAGCCTGGTATGCCACGTTCTGCACTAGGCATTGACTGGCTCATTTCATTGATTCTTATCGGTGGTTCACGTTTTGCATTGCGAATCCTTGCGGAGCAAAATATAGTTGTTGATAAAAATAAAACTCGTCACGCTTTGATTCTCGGCGCAGGTGATGCAGGTGCTTTAGTCGCACGCGAATTACAAAAAGGTTCGCAATTAAATTTAATTCCAATTGGCTTTTTGGATGATGACCCTGCTAAACAAGGTCATCAAATTTATGGCGTGTCTGTTATTGGAAAGATTGAGCAATTAGAAAAAACTTTAGATACAAAACAAGTAGATGAAGTCATTATTGCAATTCCTTCTGCACCGGGCAGAATTATTCGCTTGGTCAATGATGTATGCCGAAGAAAAGGAATCACGTCACGCATTATTCCTGGAATTTATGAATTAATCGGTGGCAAAGTCAGCGTCAATCGTTTACGTGAAGTGGATATTACAGATTTATTACGCCGTGAACCCACAAAAATAAATGATGAACAAATTGGCTCAATTCTCACTGACAAAAGAATTTTAGTGACTGGTGCTGGTGGTTCGATTGGAAGTGAAATTTGTAGGCAAGTTGCACGTTGGAATCCAAGCCAATTGATTTTATTGGGACATGGCGAAAATAGTATTTTTGAATCGTTCATGGAATTGAAAGAAAATTTTCCATCGTTTGATATTCAACCTATCATTGCCGATGTGCGTGATAAAAATCGAATTGAAGAAATTTTCAAAACATATCAACCGCAAGTTGTGTTTCATGCCGCCGCACATAAACATGTGCCGTTAATGGAAATCAATGTTGAGGAAGCGGTCACGAACAATGTTTTGGGTACAAGAAATGTTGTTGAAACAGCACGCAAGCATAAAGTAGAAAGAGTCGTTTTTATATCCACAGATAAAGCCGTGAATCCAATCAGTATCATGGGTGCAACAAAACGTCTTGCTGAAATGATTATCCTTGATGTTGCACACAAAAATAATCTTGCTTATTCAGTTGTGCGTTTTGGAAATGTTTTAGGAAGTCGTGGAAGTGTTGTACCAATTTTCAAAAATCAAATTGCGCGTGGTGGTCCTGTTTTGGTAACGCATCCTGACATGCAGAGATTTTTTATGACCATTCCTGAAGCCGTGCATTTGGTTTTGCAATCTGCTTCGATGGGCAAGGGTGGCGAAGTTTTTATGTTGAACATGGGCGAGCAAATTCGGATTTTGGATTTGGCTGAAGATTTGATTCGTTTGTCTGGCTTGGAGCCGCATCGTGATATTGAAATTCAATTTACTGGTATTCGTGCGGGCGAAAAATTGCGCGAAGAACTTTTTGAAGACGGCATGAATTTTGAAAAAACACAACATGCTGAAATTTTTAGAATGATGGATGAAGAAAAAGTAGATGGTGACTCGCTGGTGAATGTGTTGAATCAACTTGAAGATTTGTCGCTTCATTCTCAACGTGGAGAATTGATTCAGACCATCAACAGTTTTTTACCTTCGGGCTCGGTGCACCCTCACCCTAGCCCTCTCCCAAAAGGAGAGGGGACTCTATAACGATGACCGAAGTCACTTTCTCTGAATGGAATCAATTTATAGCGAACTATCCAAATGCTCATTTATTGCAAATGGGTGAATGGGGTGAATTAAAAAAAGATTTTGGCTGGAAACCAGTTCGTATTATTTCCGAAAACGTCGGCGCGCAGATTTTGTTTCGGAAATTGCCGTTGGGGTTGACGATTGGATATATGCCGAAGCCCATTGTGAGTAACGAGTTACGAGAAACAAGTAGTGAGTTTTGGAATGAAATTGATTCGGTTTGCAAAAAACATAATGCAATCTTCCTAAAAATTGAACCTGATGCTTGGCAAGACGATTTTCAACTCATTACTCATCACTCATCACTTGTTACTTCTGTTCACAATATTCAACCTCCTAACACAATCATCATTTCAATTAAAGAAGATGAAGAACAAATTTTAGCGAGAATGAAACCAAAATGCAGATATAACATCCGCTTGGCTGAGAAAAAGGGTGTGACTGTCCGCGCTTGGGATGATATTGAATCTTTTCATCAGATGATGTTAATCACAGGTGGGCGGGATAATTTTGGCGTACATTCCAAAGAATATTATCAACGTGCTTATGATTTGTTTCATCCAAAAGGGATTTGTGAATTATTAGTTGCGGAATTTGAGGGCAAACCTTTGGCATCATTAATGGTTTTTGCAAATGGCAAGCGCGCTTGGTATGTCTATGGTGCATCGAATAACGAAGAACGGAATCGAATGCCAACCTATCTTTTACAATGGGAAGCGATTCGTTGGGCAAAATCAAAAGGCTGTGAGGAATATGATTTATGGGGTGTGCCTGATGAAAGCGAAGAAACACTAGAAGCACAATTTGAATCTCGCCATGATGGCTTGTGGGGAGTGTATCGCTTCAAACGCGGATTTGGTGGTGAACTAAAACGCGCGGCACAAGCATTAGACAAAGTTTATAATCCATTGTTGTATTGGATGTATACGAAATTCGTAATGCGTAATGCGTAAAAATGCACTTTACGAATTACGAATCACGCATTACGCTTTATTTTGATAATGAATAATTTTTCTCAACCTTCTCACACTTGGAATCAAATCATCACCCAACTTCCAAACCCACATTTTTTGCAGACGTATGAATGGGGACAAGTCAAAGCAAAGTATGGATGGGAGCCGATTTATTTAATTTGGGATGAACAAGGAAAGATGAAAGAAGAAAGAACGAATCTTTCCTCTCTTGTCTTTCCTGTTAAAGCCGCTTGTTTAGTTTTGAAAAGAACGATTTTGCGAAACGCCTTTGCCGCAAGAATATCTATTTTGTATGCACCAAAAGGACCGTTATTGGATTGGTCAAATGAATCTTTGCGAAAACGTGTGTTTGATGATTTACAGTCCTTTGCAAAGAGACAAGGTGCTATCTTTTTGAAAATTGACCCAGACATCGTTTTGGGGCGTGGAGTCGATTTGGGGAACAGCAACCAAGCTATCCCGTCAGAGATGAAGCGTAGGGGATGGGTTGAGTCGAAGGAACAAATCCAATTCAAAAATACAGTCATCGTTGATTTATCTGAATCAGAAGAATCAATTTTGATGCGTATGAAACAGAAGACGAGATATAACATCCGCTTGGCTGAAAAAAAAGGCGTTTCGATTCGTGAAGGTAAGTTAGAAGATTTAGAAAATTTATATCGGATGTATGCTGAAACATCAGTGCGCGATGGCTTTGTGATACGAGATGAAAATTATTACATGACGGTGTGGCGAAGTTTCATGTCGCAGGTTGAAGGTCAAAGGTCTGAGCCGTCAGCGATTCCGTTGATTGCAGAAGTTGATAATGAGCCTGTGGCGGCAATATTTTTATTTATGTTTGCGGGGCGAGCGTATTATGTGTATGGCATGTCTCGCAATGCGCATCGTGAAAAAATGCCAACGTATCTTTTGCAATGGGAAGCGATGAAAGTTGCAAAAGCAAATGGTTGTTTGACTTATGATTTATGGGGTGCGCCAGATGTGTTTGATGAAAGCGATTCAATGTGGGGTGTGTATCGCTTCAAAGAAGGGTTGGGCGGGGAAGTGCTTCGGACGCTGGGTGCTTACGATTTTGCACCGAATAAAATTTTGTATAAGTTATACGCTGATATTATGCCAAGAGTTTTGGATGTGATGAGGTCGAGGGGAAGAGAAAAAACAAGGCAAAGTTTGGATTAGAATCCACTAAGAACACGAAGAAACACGAATTTTTGGAGGGCTGAATGTCTGAATTAATATACAAAGATGAGGTATTTGCAATCGTAGGCGCAGCCATAGAAGTTCATAGTCTTTTGGGCTCAGGATTTCTTGAGGCGGTTTATCAAGAGGCTATGGAAATTGAGTCTTCTTCAAGGAAAATTCCGTTTGTATCACAACAAGTTTTACAAATCCAATATAAACAACATGTATTAAAAAAAGAATATATTGCAGA
Organism: Anaerolineales bacterium; assembly: GCA_016789365.1. Lineage (GTDB taxonomy): Bacteria > Chloroflexota > Anaerolineae > Anaerolineales > Villigracilaceae > Villigracilis. The sequence goes on along the minus strand of JAEURH010000020.1, from coordinate 28,168 downwards.
TATGATTTGTTTTGATAAGATTATTGTCGAATTCAAGGCTTTGGATAAGTTAACAGGTAGAGAAGAATCGCAGATTATTAATTATCTGAAAGCGACGGGATATAAAGTGGGTGTATTGATAAATTTTGGAAGTCATCCCAAACTCGAATGGAAGCGTTTTGTCTATTAATTTTCGTGCCCTTCGTGTCCTTCGTGGATAAAAGAATGGAAAATCAATGAAACCACCTCGTTTACATTTTGCACATCTCCCAACTCCGATTGAAGAACTTGCAACTTTATCAGCAGTTTTAGGCGGACCACGTTTATTAATCAAACGTGATGACCAAACAGGTTTAGCATTTGGTGGGAATAAAACTCGTAAATTGGAATTTTTGATTGCTGAAGCAAAAGAATTAGGTACTGATACTTTAATTTCTGGTGGAGCGATTCAATCGAATCATTGCCGCCAAACTGCGGCGGCAGCGGCGAGGTATGGTTTCAAATGTAAATTAGTTTTATCTGGTGAAAAACCGAAACAACTTTCTGCTAACATTTTATTAGATAATTTATTCGGCGCAGAAGTGATTTATGTGAAAGACCGTGCATATCGTGACCAAATTTTGCAAGAAACATTTGATAAAACACTTGCACAAGGTAATAAACCTTATTTAGTTCCGTATGGTGGGTCAAGCCCAACGGGTGCATTAGGTTATGCATTTGCAGTTGAAGAATTTATGAATCAAAATGTGCATGTGGACTGGATTGTATTTGGCACATCTTCTGGCGGCACACATGCAGGCTTGGTGTTGGGTCAAAGAATATTTAATTTCAAAGGCAAAGTGTTGGGGATTAGCATAGATGAACCCGAAGAGCATTTAAAGAATCATGTTTCACAATTGGCTTCACAAGCCAGTGAAAAACTTGTTAAGCAAATCAACTTTACAAAAGATGATGTTCTTGCAGATGAAAGTTATTGTCAATCAGGTTATGGTGTTTTCGGAGAAGGTGAACGCGAAGCCATTCATTTGTTTGCAAAACATGAAGGTTTACTACTTGACCCAGTTTACACAGGTCGCGCGGCGGCGGGCATGATTGATTTAATCCGCAAAGGCTTTTTCAAAAAAGACGAAACGATTCTTTTTTGGCATACGGGTGGTCAGCCCGCCTTGTTTGCGGATAAATATTCAAATTCACTTTTGTAAAGATTTTCTTCCCAACGTCACCACTGCAACCAAAAGCCAGGCGATATTTAATCCAGCCGATGGATATGCTTGTAAATACAATGTGTTAATTGTAAGAAATACACCTGCAATGAAATTCATGCCTTGATATGACCATGAGTCTGCTTCTACTTTTTTTGCAGATACTAGCGCGTAAGCGACTAGAAATAAAATTGTCCCAATCCAACCAATAACATCAATAATAATTTTTTCCATGATGATGTAGTGCATCGCGCCTTTGAATTTATGATTTATTAATTCGATTAAGCGCGACGCACCCTCTCCTTATTCTAAGATTTCAACGCTTCCACCGACCTTCAACCTGCCACTGTTTAGTGGAATGACATTCATCCCGAAGATAGCTCCGAGTTTGTGCTTACGATATTTCCCTAAAGTTTTGAGTGGTTCTCTGCTTCGTTCTAAAGTTTCTTTATCAATGGTTGTGACTTCGCATCTTGCACACGGCTTGACTAATGCTAATTCCACATCACCGATGCGAATGCGCTTCCAAGAATCTTCTTCAAATGGCTTACAACCTTTAATCACAAGGTTGGGGCGGAATCGATTCATCGGGATTTCAGAATCCAACTTTCCATTAAGGTCTTGAAGCGATTCTTCAGAGATAATCAAAATTGGGTAGCCATCTGCAAATCCAGTGTGGTCATCTTCATTGATTGCATATTCTTGATTAACGAATCTTTTATAGCCATCGGCAATATGGACGAGGCGCACGGGCAAACCAAGCCAATCCGAAAACCATTCGGCGGTTTCATCACCTTGGTCAACTGCTTGCACACCTGTGCTTTTCCAAATTTGCACGGGAAATGTGTAACCAGATTTTTTTATTGGAAATTGAATCGAATCAAAATTTGGCGCAGACAAAGTGATAGAACCATTTTGCAAAGTTGGTGTGACCAAAGCAAGTTTTGGATATTCACGTTGAGTCAAAAATTTATTTTCAAGTGTAATGACCATCATGCGACGGTCATGTTCAAGACCCATGCGTTCAACATTTGATTCGTTTACATCAAATCCGCGACAGGCTTTGATTGGGTAATACGTTAAGTTTGAAACAGTAATCATTATTTTTATGTCGTTGCGAGCCACGCTTTTGTTTTTCGTGGCGAAGCAATCTCCTATTTAATTATAGATTCGTAAATCATTTTTGAAATGTTTGCCATACAACTATGTGCTTGAGATTCATCATCTTCTGGAAAACCATTTGTAAATAATGTAATCGCATACGGTTTGCGATTTGGAGGAAAGACAATACCTGTATCATGGAAAAATTCTCCAGTCCAACCAGTTTTGTGTGCGACTTTTACATCTTTCGGCAATAATGCTGGAATGCTTTCATTGAACTCCTGACCTAGCATGACTTGAATCATTTCTTCACTTGCTTCTTTAGAAACAACTTTTCCTTCCGCAATTAACTTCATCATTTGCGTTGTGCCGCGTGCGCTGAATGTATTATTCATGTTCAAGCGATACGCTTTGACATCTTCAATCAAACGCATCACATTTACGTCTTTTATTCCGAGTGCTTTGATGAAATCGTCAATTGGTTTTGTGCCAACCAAATCCATCAAAATATTTGTCGCCAAGTTACTAGACCAAGTAATCATTAATCGATTTAACTCACGAATTGTCTCTTTTTCGCCAATTCGTGCATATAAACTTTTTTCTGAATCATCGGCAACATCTAAATGAAATTCACTGCCATCTACAATGCTTTTGAATGAATTGTAAATTTCAACCTTATCATCTAAAGAAAATTTTCCTTCGCGAGCCTGACGAAATACTTCCATCATCACAGGCACTTTCATGGTGCTGGCAGGGTGCATCAGCACATCGGCATTGATGTTGATTTCTTGATTTGTTTCCAAATCATACACAGAAACTGAAATTGTTTTATCTTGAAACTGGGATATAAAATTTTCTAATTGAGACATCCCTTAATTGTATCAAACGCCATTCACCACAATCATATTGGACTTGGCATACTTATGCCTCAACGCCCTTGCCTCTGCATATTCAGGAGAATTGAGCCATGCTTTGGCGCGTTCGCTATTTTCAAATTCTAAAATCACCAAACGATTTGGAATCCATTCACCTTCAAGTACTTCAGTATTTCCGCCACGTGCAATATATTTTCCGCCATAAATTGCTAATGTAGGTGAGGCGAGCCTTTTATAATCTTCATAACCGACAGGGTCGGTTACTTCGATATCAACAATAATGTATGCTGTCATAAAATCTCCTCAATCGTAAATCAAAAATCGTAAATCGTATTACCATTTATCCCAATGCAAAACGTCTTCCAACTTCGCACGTCCACCTTTTTTCGGCGGAGCAGATAATTTTTCTTCATCTAATGGATAACCAAACGATAATGCAATTCTCAAATGCCATTCGCTAGGATATTGCAAAATGGAACGAGACAACTCGAAGTCATATAAAGAAGCGGGCACAGAGCCAACGCCCAATTCCCATGCGGCAAGTTGCATAAATGCGGCGGCTTGTCCCGCATCAAACATGATTTGAAATTTGCTTTCAGGATCAGGCGTTAAAATTGCAACACACAATGCCGCGCCTGCAATATGCCCAGCCCATTCGCCACACTTCGATAAATCTTGTAAAATTTTTTTATCTTGAATGGCAATAAATTGCCACGCCTGATTATTTTTTGACGATTGCGACCTTCGCCCTGCATTCAAAATCGCAAGCGTCACATCTTCTGGCAGGGGCTTATCCTGAAATTTTCTGACAGCCCGTTTGAGTCGAATTGCATCTGAAACATTCATAAAAATACTCCATGAGAAAACTTTTATATTATTATAGGTGAAATTCTCATCTTTAACTAAAATTAAAGCCTTATAGTATCTCAAAGGAAGGCGCATGAGCGATTCAACAGAGATTCAAAGACCAACATGGAGAGAACGGATGGGGAAACTCGCTTCACGCCTACGGGGCGGCTTGCCTTTTGCTCTAGGAGTTTTTACTACGCTGATAGTGATTCTGTTATATCATGTCTTCATTGTCCAACCCAATCAATTGACGATAAAAGATGTTAATGAATCCGTTGCTATTGCAATGGCATCTGCCACACCCAAACCTGCTAATTCTGCTTTGGTGTATCAAGTGATTCGACCATCATTGGTTTTGATTGAAGTGGAATCAAAAAATGAAGATGCAGAATCAGATTTCGGCTTAGGAAGCGGCGTAATCGTAGATAGCTTCGGCAATATCCTCACGAGTCTGCATGTCATTGAAGGCGCGGATATTATCAACATCACATTTGCAGATGGAACAAAAACTCAAGGTGAAGTTGCTTTGGAATTGCCCGCAATGGATTTGGCTGTGCTTCAAGCGTTAGACACGCCATTGATGGTAACACCTGCCACATTAGCAAGCCCAGGCAATATTGGTGATGAGGCTTTTGTAGTTGGTAATCCATTTGGTTTATATAGCTCGATAAGTGCGGGCGTCATCTCTGGCTTTGATAGAATTTTTTATGTACCAAATAGTAATGTGGCTATCCCCGGCATGATTCAATTTGACGCATCTGCGAACCCCGGCAATTCTGGTGGACCTTTGTTAAATCGAAATGGTCATGTGATTGGGATTGTGACTGGTATTCTCAACCCAACAGATACAAGTTTTTTTATTGGCATTGGCTTTGCTGTTCCCATTATGACTGCGATGGGCGGTATGGGCGCGCCGCCATATTAAGAACCCTCACCCTAGCCCTCTCCCAAAATGGGAGAGGGAATAAAAAGGAGAAAACATGGATAACGAAAATAAACTTCCGATGGAACGCGTTTTATATGAAGTAAAAAAAATAATTGTTGGGCAAGACCATTTGCTTGAAAGCATGATTGTGGCTTTGCTTGCTCGCGGACATATTCTCGTAGAAGGCGTGCCTGGGCTTGCCAAAACGATGGCGATTAAAACATTAGCAGAAGCAATCGGCGGCGAATTTAAGCGCATTCAATTCACGCCTGATTTAGTGCCAGCAGATTTAATCGGCACACGAATTTACAATCAAAAAACAGGTGAGTTTAATACTTCGTTAGGTCCAGTGTTTACGAATTTATTGCTGGCTGATGAAATCAATCGTGCGCCCGCTAAAGTGCAAAGCGCATTGCTTGAAGTAATGCAAGAAAAACAAGTGACCATTGGGCGTGAAACATTCAAAGTACCAAATCCATTTTTAGTATTGGCGACTCAGAACCCGATTGAAACTGAAGGGACTTATGCACTTCCCGAAGCACAGGTTGACCGCTTCATGCTTAAAGTGTTAGTTGGTTACCCAACCTCAACAGAAGAATTTGTAATTGTAGAAAGAATGACTGGCGCGATGCAAGCCATACAAAAAGTTTTAACCACTGACCAATTGCTTGACTTACAAAAGAAAGCCGATGAAGTGTATGTTGACCCATCTTTGATTGAATATGCAGTCAAATTAGTCAATGCAACACGAAGTCCAAAATTGGTTGGGCTTCCAGAAATTGAGCGATACATCACCTTTGGAGCAAGTCCGCGTGCTTCTATCAATCTAATTCTCACAGCAAAGGCTTTAGCCTTTGTGCGTGGACGAACTTACGTTTTGCCACAAGATGTTTTAGATATGTCATTAGATGTGATACGTCACAGACTTGTGCTTTCTTATGAAGCGCTATCTGATAATGTGAGCAGTGATGATTTGCTGACAAAAATTTTAGACCGCATTCCGATTCCAGTGGTGCCATTGAATGAACATTTTACGTCATTGCGAGGAGGGTGATTGCCCCGACGAAGCAATCTTATGATTATGTTGGAGATTGCTTCGCCTTTATGGTCTCGATACGCCACAAAGAACAAGAGTGTGGCTACTCGACCAACAACAGGCTCGCAATGACGAGATATACCTATGATTATGAATAATACTCCTGAGCATATTCTGCACCGCCTCGATTGGAAAGTGATACGTCGCCTAGATGGTTATCTTCAAGGCGATTATCGCAGTCTCTTTCGTGGCTTCGGTGTAGATTTCGCCGACCTGCGTGAATATCAGCCAGAAGATGATATTCGTTATATTGATTGGAACGTCAGCGCGCGCATGGATACGCCTTACGTCCGCGAATACATGGAAGACCGTGAAATCATGGCATGGTTTTTATTGGATTTGAGCCCATCGGTTGATTTTGGCGCGTTGAATAATCAAAAAAGAAATGTATTAATTGATTTTGTCGGAACGCTTTCGCGTTTATTAACGCGTCATGGAAATCGTGTGGGGGCGATAATGTTTGGAAACGGAATCCAGCATACCGTCCCAGCGCGAAGCGGAAAAATTCATATTTTACGATTAATTAATGATTTGTTGAGACAACCACATCTCAAACAAACTCCTTTAACAGATTTATCAACTTTAATTAAAGGTGCTTTGCATTCCATCAAAAAACGTTCGTTGATTTTTATCCTTTCAGATTTTATTAGCGTTGCTGGTTGGGAGCGTTCATTAACTTTGTTAAGTCAAAAACATGAGGTGATTGCGATTCAATTATTTGACCCGCACGAAATTGCTTTGCCTGATGTTGGACCCGTTGTGTTGGAAGATGCAGAAACTGGCGAGCAAATTTATGTGGATACGCATGATAAAAAATTTCGTGAAAGATTTTTCTTAGCCGCCAAAAAACGTGAAAAAGATTTGAAAGATTCTTTCAAGCGTGCAGGCGTAGATGTTCTGCGACTTTCCACCGAAGCTGATTTGATTCATGAAATTGCAAATTTTGTGATGGCGCGCCGTCAGCGGAAAAAATAACATGACATTTATTTGGTCATCCATGCTTTTATCACGCTCTAAGTGGCATCCCCGCCACCAAGGATCTTATCCCCAGATATGGGTACTGCGGTGGGAGCATGTCTAGAAATGGGATCGCCCCGATATTTTGTTTAATGTCAATCCGCGCGTAAGGGGGAGAAGTCGTTGGAGTGGTTGAAGGTCTTGGAGGATTGTAGTGAAAACATTGGTTGACAAACTAGGGGGGGGGGCTATAAAATAGTTTGAATGTTTAAATAGTCGCTTCGGTACAAGAAGGAGGTCTTGCCGATGAAATCCCCAGACGAAATTACAGTACTTGTAGCAGACGACCACCCTCTCGCTCTTGAAGGGGTACGTTCTATTCTCGAAAAAACCTCAGACATAAAAATTGTGGGTGAAGTACAGGATGGCAATGAAATCAAACCGATGCTTGCCAAATTACAGCCACGCATCTTGTTGCTGGATTTGAAAATGCCCAATCTTGACTCGGTAGAAATAGAAAAGTGGGTTCGTGAAAATTACCCCAACACATTGACACTGGTATTGACTGCTCATGACAAGGATTCATATCTTGCAAATATGATGGAAGCAGGCGCAGTGGGATACCTCGATAAAAAGTTACAGGCAGCACAGTTAATTGCTTCGATCCGCCGCGCGGCTTGGGGGAATTTTATATTTGACAAAGAACAAATTGAACGGGCAAAACGTTGGCGGGAGGAAGTTACTGCGATATGGGAAAGTTTATCAAAGCGCGAACGTGACGTGTTGCAACTCCTAACCGAAGGAAAGGATAACAAATCAATTGCTGAAATTCTGGTGATCTCGACCAATACAGTAGAAAAGCATTTGCGGAATGTGTATAGCAAACTGACAGTAAGTTCACGCGCTGAGGCGATTCTCTGGTGGCTGGAAAAAGGTACGGATTTCCGTACTTGAAATGGAAGGTTGAAAATGACATAATCACTTTGTAATCTACTTAATTTACTTTGCGAGCTCAAGGATTTGGTTATCGGCAACTATCACAAATCTTTTCCTCAGAATCATGGATTGGCTTCATATATCGCGCGCGGTCGCAAATTGCGGTTTTGAAGATCAAAATCTTGAACCGCGAAGCACGCCAAGAACGCTAAGGAAACCTTTTAAAAACCTTCGCGGTTTTAGCATTAAGAAAAGCGCAGAAAGTTGCCGTGTTCAGTATAAGGAGAAAACATGCGAAATGTAAAAATTGGTCTAACTGTAATGATGGCAATAATGATTGCGGTCGTGTCAAGTTTTCCGTTTGCAGGTGTTGCACATGCTTTATGTAGCGGGTCAGCGTGCAATGGAACTGACCCCCTTGCAACAGGGTGCTCGGCTGGCGCAGCAACAGTTCGTCAAAAATGGCCTTACGGAAACCCAGGTCCGTTGAAAATTGAATTAAGATTTTCAGACACCTGCACCACTTTCTGGGCGCGCTCGTGGAATTTTTCTGCCTTTTCCTATTATATAAATGCAACATTGAAAAATTGGTACTGGCATCAAAGATATTCTCCACCCAGCGATTCAACATATTCAGCGCAGAGATATGGAAGTAACGGATTTCAAGCATGCGGCGATTTTTCTACATCGCCCATTACATCGCCTGTAACCAGCCCCAGCTGGAAATGTACATCTACTTACTAATTAGAAGGAAGGAGGCAGTATGTTGAAAACAAAGAAAGTCAAAGTGATAAGATGGATGTTTTCCTTTCTTGCTTTGGCAGGGCTTGCTGTTGCAATCTTTCAAATAAATCAAGCCTCGGCAAGAGACGCGGTTGGTTATTTTACCCAACCTAATATTGAAAATGTAAGTCTTGATAAGCAGGTCACTCAACTTACAGTCAATGATATAACCGTTCGGCTGTTAGGCAGTCACCAGAATGGCGAAAACTATCAAGTGGATGTATGTTATACCTTGCCAGATAACCGTGATTGGCTTCTGGCATATCGAGGTAATGAAGTAATTTTGAGCGTACAAGACAAGACATTTTTCCCTGTGGAGGAAGGAACAATTGAATGGATATCAGATACCGATGGTTCCAAAATTGAACGCTGTGAATACCTCCTCTTCCCAGTGATTATTGACGAGCAAATAACGAATGTAAAACTTTCTCTTCAACAAATTTCGGTTTCCCCACCAGAGGCGTTAGATTGTTTAGCAATTCAGAAAGAACTGGATGAGATAAAAAGCGAAATTAAGATTAGGTGTAATTTAGGAGATGGAAGTTCAGGAGTCGATATTCTTTCGAAACCGGAGAATTTAACATATCTTGCCGCGAAAGATATCGTGTACAATGTTATCATTGATGCTCACACTGGTCCTTGGGAATTCGACATTAGTATAAATTCTCCCTGATAACATATCGTGTTTCCATCAATTCAACTATAAATTTAGATTTTCCATTCACATAACCAAACATATTAACATCGCATGTGAAGTGCCACACACTCTACATGCGATGAACTTAAATTTATGACCAATAAACTTAACGTTGCTAAGATAGGATGGTTTTTCCTAATTGCCATCAATATATTTTTATTTTATGCCCTGATTACATCCAAGACAGGAATTGGGAAAATGGAAAACCTACCCCTTCCTACTACTGTTATTGAAGCATATACCAAAGAAACATATGTTAATAATGTTAACATGAGCCTGATCAGTGCGCATACAGAGGGGACTTATGGATATCGGGTTGAGCTATGTTACAATCTTCCAAATCAACGCGATTGGATGTTGACTCATTCCAGTACACCTTCAGGAACAAATTTAATTGTTGGGGATGTGACGGTTTCTCCCATTGAAGAGGGAACAATGTACTGGAAATATGATGAGCAAGGTATGGTAATGCAAAGGTGTCAGTATTTGCTTTTCAAGATAAGTATTCCACCGCAAGCCGATATGGTCTTTTTGAAAGTGGAAACATTGTACACAAAGACTTCAGGACAATCCGATCTTTGCTTAGAAACGATGCAGAAGATGGCGGAGAGAAATTCCAAAATAGAAATTGACTGTATGAAGATGAATGTTTTTGAAGGGTTCGTTTATACTAAATTTCCTGTTGAGTTGCTTACGATGGATCCGGTTTACAAAAGAATTTTCAAAGATATGAATTGGGATTATTACCATGGACCCTGGTCATTTACTTTCCCTGTCAATCCAGATTAAATCAGCTTATCTTTCCCACCTTGCATATCCCGCCTGTGACAACAACCGCCCCGCCCTTTGCTCGTACATGACCAATTCACCCACTTCGATCCCTCCCCTTTTATCACACTCTAAGCTGCATCCCCGCCACCGAGGATTTTATGCCCAGATATGGGCACTGCGGCGGGAGCGCGTCTAATGACATTTATTTGGTCATCCATGCTATGGTCTTTGATTTTGATTCCGCTGTTGATTTGGTTATACCTGCGGATGCAAAAACGACGCTCACAACTCGCGCTTCGTTACGGAAGTTTGGGCTTGGTGACTCAATCCTCAACCGTTAATTCACGCCGACACATCCCCGCTATTTTATTTTTGCTTGGCATGATAATTTTATTCATTGCCTTAGCACGCCCGCAAATGGTGTTGGGTTTACCCAATCGAGAAGGCATTGTCATTTTGGCATTTGATGTATCAGGTAGTATGGCGGCGCAAGATTTTGAACCTAATAGGCTAGAAGCCGCCAAACAAGTTGCCATTGATTTTGTCTCGCGTCAGCCACCAACTGTACGAGTCGGAGTCGTTGCATTTAGTGAAGGTGGATTTTCGGTACAAATTCCATCCAATGACCAAGCCGCGATTATTGAATCGATTCAAAGATTAACTCCACAACGAGGAACATCGTTAGCCAACGGAATCATTGTTTCGCTAAACACCATTGCCAATGTCACAGGTCAAGCACCCATTATGGGGTTTGATGATGCGCAGGCTCCTGCTCCGCTTGTGCCTGTTGACCCAGAGTTAATCGAAGAAGAAGCGGCAGTGATTGTTTTGTTAACTGATGGCGAAAACAACATGAATCCAGACCCAGTGGAAGCGGCGCGTTTTGCTTACGAGCGTGGCGTGCGGATTCATACAATTGCAGTGGGCAGTGTCGAGGGGACAACCGTAACTGTCAATGGAGTAACAGTTTTCACGCAAGTCAATGAAGCGGGCTTGAAACAAATTTCAGAGTTGACTGGCGGTTTGTATTTCAATGCTCAAAATGAAGAAGAGTTAGCGGAAGTTTACGAGAGCATTGAGCCGAATTTTGTTTTTGACCCCGAAGAAACAGAAGTGACCGCCGTGTTTGCGGGCTTGAGCATTTTGATTTTATTAACTGGTGGCTTGTTATCTTTGTTGTGGTTTAGTCGAGTGCCGTAACCCTCACCCTAGCCCTCTCCCGTTTGGGAGAAGGGCTGGGGATGAGGGAAGGAGTATGTGATGGATTATCTTTGGTCTCCACTTTTATATCTATTGATATTGATTCCAATATTGATTGGGATTTACATTTTTATTTTACGTCGCCGTAAACCTGTGGCTGTGCGTTTTTCAAGTTTATCTTTGATAAAAACTGCATTACCCAAACAATCACAATGGAAACGTCACTTGCCGTTTGCATTATTTTTGTTAGCCATGTCTAGTTTAATTATGGCATTAGCACGTCCAACATCAACAGTCACACTTCCATCGAGTAATGCAACCATTATTTTGGCATTAGATGTCTCGCGCAGTATGTGTTCAACAGATATTCCACCGAATCGTTTAGAAGCCGCTAAAGCCGCCGCTTTGCAATTTGTCGAATCGCAAGATGCCAACACACAAATTGGAATTGTGGCTTTTGCAGGGTTTGCAGTGATTGCTCAACCGCCGACAACGGATAGAGATTTATTAGCAACTGCGATTCGAAATTTAACAACGGCTCGCCGTACTGCTATTGGAGAGGGAATCTTAATGTCATTGGATACCATTGCTGGCTTTGATGATTCAGTAGTGAGTCCATATTCACAATTAGAAGTCGTTCCATTACCTGAAGGTCAATATGTACCTGCGATTATTGTTTTGCTGACAGATGGAGTTAGCACTACGGGTATTCATCCAATAGAAGCGGCGATTATGGCACAACAACGTGGCGTGCGAGTTTTTACCATTGGGTTTGGAACAGCCAACAATGAATCTCCGATGAATTGTAGTTTTTCATCTCCGTATGGTTTTGACCAATTCACTGACCCACAATTTTTTGGAGGTGGTGGAGGAGGCGGTGGTCAATTCCGCAGAGAGATTGATGAAGAGACACTCAAAATGGTGGCTGGTATGACAGGCGGTGAATATTATCTGGCTGAAAGTTCTGCTCAGTTACAAGAAGTATTTGATAATTTACCGACGCAAATTTTTACAGTTACAGAAACAACAGAAGTTAGTGTTTTCTTTGTTATCTTTGCGGCAGTGTTTATTTTGTTGGCAGTGATGCTTGCGATGATTTGGAATCCGTTGTTGTGATTTGACCTCTCCCCAACCCTCTCCTAAAGGAGAGGGAGTTTGTTGACTTGCTAATCAAGAATAATTTTTCATGAAGTTAACAATCTCATCACACAACAAATTCCCCTTCCCATTTGGGAAGGGGTTAGGGGATGGGTCAAGGATAAGTGCACACTTCGTTAGGCGGTTGTTTGAGAGTTTGAAAGTGTTGGATAAGAGTTTTTTGTAATGAATTGTCGATATGCCAAAGACATTGTAACTGTAAATGGTACAAATACAATTAAGCAGATTATAGAATTTCCTGTAACCCAAAAGATAAGCATTTGAAGTACAAGGAAAATAATATTTAGAGCAATAATAGGAAAAAAATTATCAGACATAATTAGTAGGCTAGTCCACAATGCTCTGCCAGATTCTAAGTTGTTTATTGTGATAGCACAAATACTCAGAGTAAACAATGAAGAAAGGAATAAATTTGCGAATAATTCGACAAGTAATGTCAATATGTCGCTAATTTCACTTAATCGAACTAAAGTAGGAATAAAAACCGAAAACATAACAAGGGGAATGCTGAGAAAATAAAGCCAAAGTATTCCTTTCAACTTAGTTTTGCTAAACTCCCATGTTTCGGAAAGCGTGGGTGCTTGATTGGAAATTATTCGATTTGAGGAATATATTAAACCAACTTTTGTAAGTAACAAGAAATAAACAGCAATTAGCGGAAGAACAAAGGGATAGCATGTTGCAGATTTTCCAATCAAGGAAGTGGAAACTCTATAACTAAATTCAGCAACAACTGCTAAACTCCCAAGAATCCAAATGATTTTGGAGTGTCTAAAGAGTTGAATTGTTTGGCTGAAAACGTTTTTGTAATTCATGGTTTCTGTTGGACTACTGCTGGAACTTTACCCAAAATATACCTGCCAAACAAACTTTTTGCAACCACTGATTGCCCCCCCTCCCAGCCTCCCCTAAAGGGGAGGAGCAAAGTTATCGCTCAACAAACTCCCTCTCCTTTAGGAGAGGGTTGGGGAGAGGTCAGGCGTGTATAATTCCCACAATGGAAGAAAAACTCGAATTCAAATCATTCGGCATATCAGCCCTAGCATTAACCATCATCGGCTTTGGTGGTTTATACGTCATCATCACACAAACTTTGCCATTCGTCCCAGCACGCTGGGCATTTTTTGTTTTCATGTTCATGGGCTTAACAGGTATCGCCTTGCCCATCGTTTATTTTTTGCACAAACGTTTTCCCAGCGAACCGCCCGCTGAATCAAATGTCATCATGCGCCAATCATTTTGGGTGGGCGTGTATGGCGCAACTTTGGCGTGGCTTCAACTCGGTCGCCTTGTCACATTAAATGTGATGCTCGTTTTGGCTGGCGGATTAATCGCCGCCGAATATTTCATCCGCCTGCGCGAAAAAGCAAATCGCCGTCCGCCCATTATTTCAGATGACGACTCTTCGTAACCTCCCATCCGTCGAACAATTACTGCAAATCGAATCAACTGCTCATTTGATAGCAAGATTCGGCAGACCCTTGACTCTGGATGCGATTCGAATCACATTAGATGAGATAAGAACCCGCTTCAAATCTGGACTTCTAGTTGAGTTGCCATCAACAGAATTTATCTTAACCCAAACCGAATCCCATTTAACCGCATGGACAAATTCAACTTTACATCCAGTCATTAATGCAACAGGTGTAATTCTGCATACCAATCTCGGACGTGCCCCATTAAGTGATGCCACCATTCGCGCAATGGATTCAGTCTCACGTGGATATTCCAATTTGGAATTTGATTTGGAAACAGGCAAACGTGGTTCGCGCTTAATTCATGCTGAAGCCTTATTACAAAAATTGACTGGTGCAGAATCAGCATTGATTGTCAACAACAATGCTTCGGCCATATTGCTTGTGCTTTCTGCATTGGCAAATAAAAAACGAGTGATAATCGCTCGTTCACAACTTGTTGAAATTGGTGGCGGCTTTCGCATCCCCGATGTCATGAAACAATCAGGCGCGAAACTTGTTGAAGTGGGTACAACTAACAAAATCCGCTTATCTGATTACGAATCCGCTATCCAAGAATCCGTTTCTAACAAATTGCTCAAGTCGCCATCCTCGGCGGCGGGGTTAGTAATGCGCGCTCATCGTTCTAATTTCAAATTAGTTGGTTTTACAGAAGAACCTGAATTAAAAGATATTGTCGAAACTGCTCATAAGTTTGATGTTCCTGTTGTAGATGATTTAGGTTCTGGTGCTTTATATGACACTGCAAAATATGGTCTAGCACATGAACCAACCGTACAAGAATCCATGCAAGCAGGTGCAGATATTATCTGCTTCTCTGGCGATAAATTGTTAGGTGGTCCCCAAGCAGGAATCATTATCGGCAAAAAAGTTTTGATTGATAAAATCAAAAAACATCCATTAGCCAGAGCCGTCCGAGCAGATAAAGCATGTTTAGCAGGTTTATCTGCCACATTGACTCATTATCTAAAAGACGAAGCCGAAAGAGAAATCCCTGTTGTTAAGATGATGTCGCTGACGCTGAAACAACTTCAAGGTCGAGCCGAAGCGTGGAGAGATGAATTAGGCTATGGTGAGATTGAGTCAGGTTTATCAACTGTGGGCGGCGGCTCATTACCTGATGAATCCATCCCAACGTTTTTATTATCATTAAAAGTTAAGTCTGCTGAAAAATTTTTGAAAGCATTAAGAAAAAATAATCCGCCGATTATTGCCCGAACAGAACAAGACAAAATTTTATTAGACCCACGCACTGTATTACCCGAACAAGAAGGCGCATTGTTAGTTGGGTTGAAGAATTTGTTGAAAGACTCCGTTGGTTGAGTACCCGCGAACTTGGTCTTTGCGGCGTATCGAAACCAACAAGTTAAAGAAAATTTTTTATTAACATGTGGTTTCGATATGTTGCTCGCCAAAGAACGGCTCGCAACTACTCGACCACCGAGTTCTTGTGAAAATAAAATTATGATTATCTCAATCTCTGATTTAAAAAATCCTCCAACTCTCCAATTTCCAAATCGCTGTGTGAATTGTGGCAAACCAAAAGGAGAGATATTAAGTTTAAGTTTTGATATGGGTGTGCAAAAGAAAAGCCAACAAGTGGTGATGAAAATTTCTGTGCCGATGTGTAAGACTTGTGCAGATAAAGAAAGAAGTATTGCTAAGGTGACTTTAATTCCGTTTTTGATTGCTGGATTTATTTTTGGCGCAATCGCATTTATTCCCGCGTTTATATTTTCACCCGAAGGCGTTACACCTGATACAGCCACTTTTCCTTATACGTTTGGCGGGTTTGTAGGTTTGGTGGTCGGAATTATTTTTGGCACAATCATTGAATCAATTGTCAAAGCAATCTCAATTCCTGTTTATGGAAAGTTAGTGACTAAACGCCCATTAACTATTTTTAGTTTTTTCTCTAATACAGATGACTTAATCGGTATTTCAGCAAAATTTATAAAAGACAAAAAACAAATTCAGTTACAATTTGAAAATCAAGAAATTGAAAACGAATTCAAGAAAATAAACAATCTCTAATTCTCTAATCTCTCCAAAAAGGAAACCATGAAATCTGACCTCGACTCTCTTATGCAAGCCCGCAATTTAGATGCCTTTGTGATTTTTGGAAATGCAGAACATAATCCACCGATGTATTACATGACAGGTGGTGGGCACGTTAGCCATGCAACCATTATCAAAAAGCACGGCGAAGATGCCGTTTATTTTTATAACGACATGGAACGTGACGAAGCCGCCAAAAGCGGATTGAAATTAATCCCATACAGTAAATATGATTACAACCAAATATTGAAAAAAGCAAATGGGAATCTTTTGTTAGCAAGCGCCATGCGTTACAAACTCATGTTTGAAGAAGTCGGTGTGACAAAAGGCAATGTTGGTATATATGGAACGTATGACGTCAGCACAGTGTTTGGCGTATTGACTCATTTGAAGGAACTATTACCAAACCTAAATTTCGTCGGTGAGGCGCGAGATGATTCTCTTTTCCTCAGAGCAATGGAGACAAAAGATAAAGACGAAGTAGAGCGAATCCGCAAGATGGGCAAAATCACAACAACTGTTGTAGATAAAGTTCGCGAATATTTAACATCTTGTGATGTAAATCAAGATGAAGTTTTGTTGAAAGAGGATGGTACGCCGCTAACTGTGGGTGATGTGCATTCAAAAATCCGTTTATGGGTTTCGGAACAAGGTGCTGAATTGCCATCTGGATTTATTTTTGCAATCGGTCGCGATGCTGGTGTTCCACATTCTGCAGGTAATCCAAATGATTTAATGAAATTAGGTCAAACGATTGTGTTTGATATTTATCCTGCCGAAGCCGGTGGCGGATATTACTACGATTTCACGCGCACATGGAGTTTGGGTTACACCACGCCCGAAGCGCAAGAATTGTTTGACCAAGTGAAAGAAATTTATGATACGTTAAATGATAATTTTGATTTGAATGTCCCCTTCAAAGATTACAACAAAATGACTTGCGATTTTTTTGATTCAAAAGGTCATCAAACACCATTGAATACCAAATCACCAATTGAAGGATACGTGCACTCGTTAGGTCATGGTGTTGGATTAAACATCCACGAACGACCATTTAGTTCCCCGACATCTAGTGATGACCAACGCCTCGCACCGGGTGTAATTGTTACTTCAGAACCGGGCTTGTACTACCCTGAAAAAGGGATGGGCTTCCGCATTGAAGATACGCTGTGGGTGCGCCCCGATGGTGTGATGGAAAAGTTGGTTGAATATCCGTATGATTTTGTTCTGCCAATGAAGAAGTGGAAGAAAACCAATTAACAATGGACAATGAATAATTGACAACTATTAATTTCCCATTATCCATTGTCCATTATCAATTAACTCAGAATGCTTCATCTTCAATCTCTAACACTTCGCCCATTTCTTGAAAGTGACACAGGTGATTTTCCTTTCACGGTTCCAATTGTTAAATCACTTCAAGAAATAAAATTTACATCTCCAGTTACATTTTTTGTTGGTGAAAATGGGTCTGGAAAATCTACTGTCATGGAAGCATTGGCTTGTGCAGTGGAATCTATTACAGTGGGAAGCGAGAGTGTCAAAACAGATAAAACGCTTGCACCCATTCGTAAATTAGCCAAATATTTCAAACTGACTTGGTCAAAAAGAACTCGCAAAGGATTCTTTTTGCGCGCCGAAGATTTCTTCGGTTATGCTCGTTCCATGCGAGAGACTCGCGAAGAATTGGAACAGGAAATTGTGAATGTTGACCGTGACTATCAAGGACGTTCAAAATATGCGGCTGATTTAGCTAAGTCAGCATATTCAGGTCAATTGTCAGCAATGAAAAATCGTTATGGCAAAGACTTGGATAATTATTCTCATGGTGAAGCATTCTTGACTTTGTTTCAAGCACGTTTTGTGCCAGGTGGTTTATATCTGCTAGACGAACCTGAAGCTGCACTCTCACCAACTCGTCAGTTGACTTTTATCTCTGCTTTAAAACAAATGATTGAGCAAGAATCTCAATTTATTATTGCGACTCATTCACCGATTATTCTTGCATTTCCTGATGCCCAAATTTTACAATTCAAAGACGGTGAAATAAAAGAAGTAAAATATAATGAATTAGAACATGTCAATTTGACAAGAGATTTTTTATCTAACCCTGAAAATTTTCTTCGCCATCTATAATCAATTTTCTAATCACCAATTACTTATTACGAATTACGCATTACGAAACAAACTTTACCTATGACTCAACTCAAACCCGCCCGTATCCTCGCTATAGAAACCTCATGTGATGAAACTGCCTGTGCCATCATCGAAAATGGACGCGCCTTGCTTTCATCTGTTGTTGCTTCACAAATGGAAATCCATGCTCGTTATGGTGGTGTGTTTCCTGAAGTTGCTTCGCGTCAACATGTATTAAGCATTATCCCCGTTGTGCAACAAGCCTTATCACAAGCGCATCTCACGCTCAATGATATTGATGCCATCGCCGTCACGCAAGGACCTGGTCTGGCAGGCTCATTAATCGTTGGCGTCAACATGGCAAAAGGTTTATCTCTCGCATTAGATAAACCACTCATTGCAGTGAACCATCTCGAAGGGCATATCTATTCTGCTTGGGTTCACAACGCAGGCGACACGGTCACGCCTGAGCCGCAATTTCCTTTACTCGCATTGTTGGTCTCTGGCGGTCACACCGAATTAAATCTGATGACCGACCATCTCACTTATCAAAAACTTGGTTCAACATTAGATGATGCCGCAGGTGAAGCATTTGATAAAGTGGCGCGCATGTTAGATTTACCTTTCCCCGGCGGACCTTCGATTCAAAAATCAGCGGAAGAAGGCGACCCAAACCGCTTCAACTTTGCTCGCGCTTGGTTGCCTGATTCTTGGAATTTTTCTTTCAGTGGAGTCAAAACCTCTGTTCTCTACGAAGTGCAAAATTTGAAAAAGAAAAGCGCAAATATCCCTACACAAGATTTAGCCGCATCTTTCCAACAAGCCGTGATAGATGTTTTATTTAAGAAAACAATTAATGCCGCCCGTGAATTTGGCGCAAAAGAAATTTTAGTAGCAGGCGGGGTTTCTGCAAACCGAGTCTTACGTCAAACATTCAAATCGCAAACTGAATTTCCTGTTCACATTCCACCTTTATCATTATGCACGGACAACGCCGCCATGATTGCTTCCGCTGGATATTTTCGTTATGCACTTGGGCATGAATCAAATTTAGAGATGGATGTTTTGGCAACTTATCCACTCAGTTAAAAAGCACCAACCCCCAGCCGACTTGCCCAAGTTGACTGAGGGTTGATATCAGGAGAATGCAATTTTTATTATATGCACCTAGTTAAGTAAATCCTGAACGCGGATTAAGAAATAAATAAGAATAATTATGCGAGAATGTAGGTCACGCTTGTAGCGTGACAAATTATTTTAAAACTGATAACAATTGCTCCAACGAAATCGGACCCTCTCTCAAAATCACAGGCATTTCACCAGTACAATCTACCAGTGTAGATGGCACACCACCAAAAGTTTTTCCACCATCCAAAATTAACGGAATCCTGCCGTTCAGTTGTTTATAAACTCCCTCAGCCGTTATAGGGCTTTCCTGCCCTGAAATATTTGCCGAAGTGACAGCCATTGCACCAGTTAATTTAAGTAAATTTAATGCATCTGGATGATTTGGAATTCTCACAGCCACTGTATTTGTCGCTGAAATAGCAGGTGGCAAAGTTTGTTTTTTTGGAATGACACACGTCAGCGGACCTGGCAAAAACTTTTCTGCAAACCGCTTCGCCATTTCGGGGATGCTTGATGCGACCAAGTCAAAATCTTTCACATCCCCAACCAATACGGGAATTGCTTTTTCTATCGGGCGTTTTTTGGCAACATAAATACTTTCAATCGCAGAATTATCAAATGCCAACGCGCCTAATCCATAGACAGTATCAGTAGGGAAGGCGACGATTCCGCCGTTTTGTAAAACTTCGAGTGCAGTTTGAATTTCTAATGCGGGGATGATTTCTGTTTTCATAATTTATTGTCATGTCATTCTGAGCCACGCTCTTGCTCTTTGTGGCGAAGAATCTCCATTTTTACATAAAGATATCTATAAAATAATTTCAATCAACCTATCTTTCCCTGCTAAATCTTGATGCAAATTAACTTTTGCATTCGGAAAAAATTCTTTTGCCAAATTTGTAGCGGAGATTCCTTGAGTCGCCTCAACTTCGCATAGCCAAACTAAGTTATTGAGTTTATTGAAGTGGTTATCGTTTTTTGAAACAATAGAAAATAATTTTCGATATAAATCCAAACCGTCTTCGCCGCCATCTAATGCCAGTGTTGGTTCTTTGCCATATATTTTTAATTCATGCAGAGTTTGAGTTGGGATATAAGGTAAGTTTGCACAAATAAAATCAATTGACGACGGATGGCGGACGGCGGACAAATTTTCTGGACGGTCGGCAGTCAGTGGTCGGTGGTCTGGTATTAAGTCACACTCCACAAATTCAATTTGATTTGCAACATTATGTTTGATTGCATTTCTTTTTGCAATATCCAAAGCTTTTGGTGAAATATCTGTTGCAATAATTCTTACATCAGAAATATGTTTTGCGATCGAAATGGCGATAATCCCTGAGCCTGTGCCGACATCAATGAGATTTCTTTTGTCAGGATTATTTTTCAAATAAGAAATTGCTTTTTCAACCAGCAATTCTGTTTCTGGTCTTGGAATTAGTACATGTTCATTCACTTCAAAATTGAAACCAAAAAATTCCCAGCCACCTAAAATGTAGGGGAGCGGTTCACCTGCTTTCAGCCTAGCGAATGCTTGGGTTGCAGAATCAATTTGACCCGAAGAAAGAGGCGCATCGAGATGTGTCAAAATCCATGTTCGTGATTGATTCATCGCCTGTGAGAGAATCAGTTGAATCTCTAATTCTGAATTTTCACTTTGATATTGAGGCAGAAATTTTTTGATTAAGTCTCTAATGTTCATTCAGTAGAACCAAATAACATACGCTCAAGTAAAGTGTATTGGAAAATAAGGAAAACAATAATGACTGGAATAGACATAATAATTGCAAGTGAACCGAGATAACTCCAGGGTTGTGCGCCACCTGAATATTGTGTTTGCATCATCGCATAAATTGACATGGCGAGTGTAACGTTACTGGCTTTATCTACAAATAACCAGCCAATTGCAAATTCGGAATATGCCATGAGAAAAGCAATTAAGCCTGAAATGCCAATAGATGGTAATGCCAAAGGCAAAGTAATTTTTTGAAATGTTTGAAAATCTCCCGCGCCATCAAGAAATGCGGCTTCTTCAATTTCTTTTGAGATAGATTGAAATGCCGCGCGCATGTTCCAAATACAAAATGGTAATGCAAATGAAGCATAGACTAACACTAACCCAAATAATGTATTGCGAATTTGTAACATGCCCAAAACAATATAAAGCGGTGTCATAAATGCAACAGGTGGTAAAAATGCGGTTAGCAAAATTGTGAATAAACCTTGTTTGCGTGCATAAAAACGAAAACGTGCAAACGCATACGCTAAACTCATGCCAAGCAAAATCGCAAATAACGCCGCACCTGCGGATGTTAATAAACTGTTTTTCAGTAAAACTTCAAACTCAACAGATTGATAAGGTTTATCTAATACTTGTAAGAAGGGCGTAAATGACCATTCTTTTGGGAAGAAAAAAAATTCAGTAGGTCGCCCTCGTAATGAACCGTCAAATGCTAAGCGAATCATGCCCCAAATAGGAAGAAGCACAAAAGAACCCAGCAAAATAAATAGGAATTGAGTAAGGATTTGACGAAGTACAGAAATATTACGCATGAGTTACTCCATCTTCGGCTTTGCTCCAACGATTAAACATGGCGACGAAAACAACTAACATTAAGACTGTGATGATGTTAATCACAGCAGAAGTTGCAAACTCTCCGCTTCCGAAATATCCAGTCGGGTTGAAAATATTATATGAAAGCGTTGCCAATGTTCCAACTGGATAAAAGAAAGTTTGAAAAAGATAAAACTGATTGAAAGCAAAAATTCCGCGCACAATAATGGCAGGGAGTAACAGAGGTAAAAGTAAAGGGAAGGTGATATATCGAAATGTTTGGAATCGATTTGCGCCATCCATTGCCGATGCATCATACACTTCTGAAGGAATAAATTTCAATCCAGTGCTGGCGGCAAGCATCATAAATGGAAATCCATACCATAAGGCGGGTAAAAGAAATGTAATCAACCATAAACTTGAACTGTTTTCTAAATTGTTGACAAACAAACCAAAAAGAGAATCGTCTCCGAATTTTTTTGCCGCAAGATATAACCAACCCCATTCTTCTTGAAAAATGTTGAACCACATCAATGCCCCAATCATTTCAGGGATTGCCCAAGGCAAAATAAATAAGGCTTGCCAAAATTTTGTGAGCTTTACCCCACGTTGTTGTAGCAATAAAGCCACGCCCAACCCAAGCCCGCTTTGTAAAAACACAGAAACAATTGCCCACATGATATTAAAAAATAAAATGCTATTGCTACTTCCAAACCCTGTTGCAATCGCTTCAAACACATAAGGATAAGTAGTTAGCCCTGTAAAACGAACTTTATTTGCGCGCGAACCATCCCATTCTGAAATTGGAATTTGCCCGGTGATTCCTTCCCAAAATGCACGCCAAATGCCACCTTGAAATCCATCCCGAATCGATGCGCTGTTGAAATCAGTCATTGAAACGATAAATTGAAACAGTAGCGGAAAAATTGTAAAGATGACAAAAGCAATTAACCCTGGCACTAACCATGGAATCGCTCTGCGCGCTTCATTCTTGTTGACAACTGTTTTTTGTACCCGACGATTTTTCCACCATTCAAGCAGTTGATTCCATAATGATGTAATCCCCTCCGCCGCAGAAAGTGAAAGCGGAACAGTGAGAATAATGATGTATTGGGGCCACTTGGTCTGCCAGAATAATAAAAATAGCAAAGCGATTCCGAGCCATAATACATAAACTCGTTCACGCTTCCATAAATGTTTCAATCCAATAAATGCTAAAAATGTAATCCAAATATCTGGTGCAATTAAGAAAGCATTTCTTTGCCAAACCATAGGAGTGAAGAATAACCAATTAAATGGTTGCCAGAAAGGAAAGTTTGCATTCTCAACTTCCGCCGCGCTGGATGAATAACCTGCATGATAAAAAATGGACTCTTGCAAACGTCCAATTGGGTCTATCCACAAGTATGGATTTGATACAAAGAAAATTGCAAAGGCTATAAATCCCCAAATGAATGCTTGACGGAAAAATAATTTGAAACTCTGTTTTGATTTTGATTCAAGAAACCAATCTATCAAAATTGCGATGCCTATGATGCAATACAAATATTTAGACGCGGCGGTTAATCCTAAAAAAATGGCTGATACAACTAGCCAATTCTTTTTTTCTTTTTTCTTAAATTGCAAATAAGCTAAAACAGTGACAAAACTAGTAAAAGCAGGGAATGCTTCTAACATTACTTGCGAAACATATTTAATTGTCAATGAATGGGTGGCAAGTGCCAAGCCCGCAACCGGGTTGATAATGGTTAGCAGAAGAACAGTTAGTACGCCAATGATTGCATTTGTTGTTCGGGCAGGTTGAATTAAGTCACTTGGAATATTTTTATTGGGCTGAGCAGTAGTTGGAGCATCAGGAATCAAATCTCTTTCAGGGGTAGATAAAAGACTCAATCCAATCACAATTTTTGCGAGCGGGGGATGTTCCGGACGATAGTTTGTGTCTAAGAAGCCAGACCAATTTGAAGTCCGAATCAGATGCGTGTATTCCTGCCCTGCTCGCATATAATCATCTTCATCAAAATCAATGTTAAGTTTTTCAACTGCATGTGCTCGCAAATTCCATGCAAGAAAAAGCACGAGGGCAATAAAAATGACTCGGATAAAAATATTTTTATTCATTCATTAAAAACAGCGCATACTTGCGCCGTGCTGAAATTATTCATCATCATCTGCTACACCAGCAGATGCAAGTTTACCCGCTTCATCGCGTGTGGTTAACTCGTCAATAAATTGGTCAATCGAACCATCCATCACAGCGGGCAGATTGTAATTGGACAAACCAATGCGATGGTCAGTGACGCGATTTTGCGGATAATTATAAGTACGAATTTTTTCAGAGCGTTCACCAGTGCCGACTTGTGAACGACGGTCGGCTTCGAGTTCGGCTTGACGTTTTTGTTCTTCGAGTTCATAAAGTTTTGCCCGCAAAATACTCATGGCTCGTAATTTATTTTGAAGTTGTGAGCGTTCATCTTGACAAGTGACAACAATGCCAGTGGGCTTGTGGTACAAACGCACAGCGGTTGAGTTCTTTTGCACATTTTGTCCGCCCGCACCAGATGAACGATACACTTCAATTTCAATATCACTTTCTGGAATTTCAATTTCAACATCATCCACTTCGGCTAATACAGCAACAGTTGCAGTAGATGTATGAATGCGCCCTTGCGCTTCGGTGGCTGGCACACGTTGCACGCGATGCACACCTGATTCATATTTCAAACGCGAGAACGCACCTTTGCCTTTCACTTCAAAAATAACTTCTTTGTAACCGCCCACGCCAATTGCATTTTCGGAAAGTATTTCTGTTTTCCATTTTCTATCTTCGGCGTAGCGCGTGTACATGCGAAACAAATCTGCGGCGAAGATGGCGGCTTCATCACCACCTGCACCCGCCCGAATTTCAAAGATGACGTTTTTATCATCGCGCGGGTCTTTGGGAACGAGCAAGCCTTTGATTTCTTTTTCGAGGATTTCGATTTTTGGAGTTAATTCATCAACATCTGATTTTGCTAACGCCAACAAATCCGCATCATTTTCTGACGAGAGAATTGTTTTTGCTTCGTCGAGGCTTTTCATTGCCTGACGATATTCTTTTGCTTTCTTAATCAATGGCTCTAGGCTCACCAATTCTTTGTTGATGTCCCCCGCGCGTTTATAGTCATTGCCTACTTCGAGCAATTCTTGATTTAGTTTTTCATATTTATCTTCAACGACTTGTAAATTGTCTAACATGTTTCCTCAATATTTTATAGAAAGGGTGCGTCGCACTTTCTTTGAAAATGATGACTCTTAATCTTATGGATTTTGCTTTAAGAAATAAATCTAGCCATACTGTGCGGTATTATTGCACAATAAAACGCGGCATATCTTTCAGCCGCGCGGACGGGATTATACCATTTGGGTTCACTAATAGGTCACAAATGCAGAGAGAACAAGAGAAAGAATTAAGAGAATTGCGAGAAATGCAAATATGTAATCTGCAATTTTCTTGCGTCGTTCCGCTTCGTTTTTTTCAGGTTTGCTTTGCACTGGTTTTTTATTTTTGCTTGCCATTTGACTTTCCATATTTATCGGATTGCGGACTTCAGTCCGCTTCTTTCAAAAACAGCGGACTAAAGTCCGCAATCCTGAAGGTTTATTTCTTTATATGCTTATAAAACGCCTGTGACATGGCTTTTTCTAGTTCTTCGATTAGCACAGGTTTTATCACATACGCATCTGCGCCGAGTTTCATGGCTTTTTCTACCATCACATCTGCCGCTTCGGAGGAGAGCATTATCACTGGCAGATTTTTCCATTCCTCTCTGCGGCGCAGGAATTCTAGCATATCCAGCCCTGTCACTTCGGGCATGTTGATGTCTAAAATTAACAAATCTGGTTTTTTGCCAGCCAACAATGCCTGAGCCGCCGGGCGCGGATTCAAAAAATGCTTGGGCGTGTAATCTAGCAGTTGCAACATCAAGCCGACTGCTTTGCCCATTTCATCATCATCGTCAACAACCCAAACTTCTTTCATTCTAAATTCGCCTTTACATTTTTTGCGGCAGTTTCGTTCATACCTTTGACTGCTGAAAGTTCTTCAATACTTGCTTCTTTTATTTTATCAATAGAACCAAAATGTTTCAAAAGTGCTTTTCGGCGGGTGGGACCAATTTCGGGAATAGAATCAAGTTGAGATGCAAGACCCAACTTGGAGCGTTTGTTGCGATGCGCTGTTATCCCGAAGCGATGGGCTTCATCACGAATCCGTTGTACCAAATACAATCCTTGCGAATGACGAGGCAAAATCAAAGGCTGGCTATTATGCGGAAAGAAAATTTCTTCTTCTTGTTTTGCCAAACCAACAACTGGAACTTTATCCATTAAATTAAATTCTTCCATCACTTTGACAACGCGACTTAATTGACCTTTACCACCATCAATGATGATTAAATCTGGCAGGAAAGAAAACGCCTCATCTTTTTTTGACCCGACATCTGATTCTTTTTCCTGCGAGCCTTTCCAACGCCTGAAACGACGTGTGAGCATTTCTTCCATTGATGCAAAATCGTCAGGTGCGCCAATGCTTGTGCTTTCGATGTTAAATTTTCTATACAGTCTTTTTGCAGGGACGCCTTGTTCAAACACAATCATTGCGCCAACAGTTGCCACACCTTGCGTATGACTGACATCATAGCATTCAATGCGATTCGGTGGAGCAGATAATTTCAAAGCAGTTTGCAAATCACTTAATGCTTGTTCTTGTTTGTGAGCATCGGCTTGCCATTGAGCTCGTAATGATTGCAAAGTTTCAGAAGCATTCTCTGCCGCCATCTTGACCAACTCTTGTGGTTGACCTTGATTTGGAACTATCAACTCTACTTTTTCCCCACCACGTTTTGACCTTAACCATTGTGAAATAATGATGCGTTCTTCAATTTCTTGAGGCAACATCACTTGTTCAGGAATATTA
Organism: Anaerolineales bacterium; assembly: GCA_016789365.1. GTDB lineage: Bacteria > Chloroflexota > Anaerolineae > Anaerolineales > Villigracilaceae > Villigracilis. The sequence continues at coordinate 1,331 of JAEURH010000020.1, read as the reverse complement.
GCGGCTTCGGTGTAAAAGCGTTTGACAAATTCAGACATGACTTCATTGTCGGCGGTATCTTCTGTGCCTTCGAGAATAAAATATTCACGTCCGATTAATTTGCCACCGCGAATAAAGAAGATTTGAACGCAGGCTTCGCCATCTGCGCGTGCCATGGCGATGATATCCGAATCTTTGTAATCTGAACCGAAGACAATTTTTTGTCGCTCAATAATAGATTGTATGGCTTTAAGTTGGTCACGCAATGCGGCGGCTTTTTCAAAACGCATTTCTTCAGATGCTTTTTGCATATCATTTTGCAAACGGATGACAATATGCTCGCTATGCCCGCTGAGAAAATCCATCAGGTCAGAAATCATTTGACGATAACCCGCTTGCGAAATTGCTCCAATACATGGAGCGGTGCATAATTTAATATCGTAATACAAACAGGCACGGGGGTCATTGCCTGTGATTTCACGGTCACAAGTTAAGTAAGGAAATATTTTTCGTAATACCTCTAAGGTCTGATGCACTGCCCAAGCCGAAGTGTACGGACCAAAATATCTTGACCCATCTTCAATCATGTTTCTAGTGACAGTCACTTTAGGAAATGGTTCATTCCAATGAATTTTTATATACGGATATTTTTTATCATCTTTAAGGCGAATGTTATATTTTGGGCGATGCTTCTTGATTAAGTTCATTTCAAGAATTAACGCTTCTAATTCAGAGCCAACTACAATCCATTCAATGTCTGTAATGTCTCGCACAAGGCGGCGGGTTTTATTGTCGTGGCTTGAATCGGCGTGAAAATAAGAACGTACGCGATTCTTCAAACTAATCGCTTTACCAACGTAAATAATTGTCCCTTCAGCATTGCGATAAATATAACAACCAGGTTTGGTCGGCAATGTGGCAAGAATGCCTTGTATCTTTTCAGTGAGTTGCATGGATTAAATTTTACCCCGTTAAATCTCAATCACAAATGTTGTTCCCTTTCCAATTTCACTTTGCACTTCAATGGTTCCGTTATGTGCTTCGATTAATTGTTTTGCAATTGCCAGTCCGAGTCCGCTGTTGATTCTGCCACTGCGAGATTTATCCCCACGCCAGAATCTGTCGAATATAAAAGGTAAATCTTCGGATGGGATTCCCTCACCTGAATCTTTGACGATAATCCGCACGCTTCTTTCCTCGCCGATACTTGATTCTGTTTCTATCAATATTTTCCCACCTTCAGGCGTGTGACGAATCGCATTGGAAATCAAGTTGGATAACACTTGATTGAGTCTGTCATAATCTGCATTAATTTCTAAAGATGAATCTTTGATATTGGATTCGAGATTAAT
>JAEURH010000209.1 GCA_016789365.1 Anaerolineales bacterium | reverse complement strand
CCAACTGCTGGCTCTGTGATTTTGGCAGGTGTGTTGTTGAAAATGGGTACTTATGGATTTATCCGCTTCAACATTCCTTTATTCCCAGAAGCAACTGTCCAAGCCGCGCCATGGATTGCTCTCTTTGCCACCATCGGCATTATTTATGGCGCATGGGTTTCGTATGCGCAAGCCGATGTGAAAAAATTAGTTGCATATTCATCCGTCAGTCACTTAGGCTTTGTGATGATTGGTTTATTCGCCTTGAATCCAGAAGGTGTGGCTGGTTCAATTTTGCAAATGATAAATCATGGCATTAGTACAGGTGCATTGTTCTTGCTTATTGGTATGATTTACGAACAAACACACACCCGCGAAATTAAAGTCTATGGTGGGTTGTGGAAGATTACACCCATCTTCGGTGTGTTCATGTTAATTTCTGCATTATCTTCAATGGGTTTGCCCGGTCTTAATGGTTTCGTCGGTGAGTTCACCATTTTGCTTGGCGCATTCGGTTCGGATGCAATCGGCAACCCGTGGTATGCAGGTATTTCCGCACTCGGTGTGATTATGGCGGCAGTTTATATTCTTTATATGTTCCAAAGAATGTTTATGGGACCCGCTGGTGAAATCACACATCACCACGAACTCAAAGACCTCAATTGGCGCGAAATTATCACCATGATTCCGCTCATTGTTTTCATGTTCTGGATTGGTTTATATCCAAAGCCATTCTTCGATATTCTTGCACCCGCCGTTGAAAAATTATTATCAGCATTACCTTTATAAAAGATAGTGGTAAAAAATAATGATAACGCCTCCTGACATTCTTGACTTTACAACGCTTTTACCTTATCTAATCCTTACTGTGTGGGCAAGTGTTTTACTATTGGTTGATTTATTTATTCCAAAGAATCGTAAAAGCATTACAGCTATTCTTTCAGTTGTTGGAATTGTTTTTACATTATTAGTTAGCATCACACAAATTGGCATTCCATCAATTCAAGGCTTCAATAATATGGTCGCGTTGGATGGTTTTGCAACCTTCTCCAACATCTTGTTACTCGTCAGCGGTTTGTTTGGGATTGCACTTGCTTACGGTTACACCAAACGTATGGGCATCGAAAGAGGCGAGTATTACACATTGCTTTTATTCAGCGTTACAGGCATGATGCTCATGGCACAAGCCACCGACCTCATCATCGTTTTCCTCGCGCTCGAATTACTTTCTATTCCGCTTTACGTTTTATCCGCCATCTC
>JAEURH010000208.1 GCA_016789365.1 Anaerolineales bacterium | reverse complement strand
TAAGAGATTTTGGAAAGATTCAAGCAGGTCAAAAAGTATTAATCAACGGGGCATCTGGCGGAGTTGGTCACTTTGCAGTGCAAATTGCAAAAGCATTTGACACACAAGTCACCGCGGTTTGCAGTACAAAAAATGTAGAATTCGCTCGTTCTTTCGGTGCTGACCATGTGATTGATTACACCAAAGAAAATTTCACACGTAGTAATCAAAAATATGATTTGTTACTCGATGTTTCAGGGACTCATTCATGGTCTGAATATAAACGCATCTTGAATCCAAATGCAAATTTTGTCATTGTGGGTGCGCCGAAAAGTAATAGCCCTATCGGTCCGCTGGGGCATGTTATCAAATTAAAAATTGGGTCGTTCGGCGCAAGTCAAAAAGTTGATTTCTTTATTGCAAAATTCAATAAAGAAGATATGAATTTACTGAAAGAACTTCTTGAGTCGGGAAAAATCAAGCCGTTTGTTGAAAAAACATATCCACTCAGTCAAATAAAAGAGGCGATGAGTCGCTTTGGTCAAGGTCATGTGCAAGGAAAAATCGTGATTACTATGAAATTCGGTGGTTGAGTAGCAACGAGTGAAACGAGGAGCGTATCGAAACCACCAGTTAAAAAGAAAACCTTTGATTAATAGAGGTATTTCATTAACACGTGGTCTCGATACAGCTTCGCAAAAATCGCTCAGCCTACTCGACCACCGAATATATATCTAATACTTTACTTATATATTCTCCACAATCTTTGTCAACGTCATCCACAATTTATACATAATCCCTTGTTACAGTTAGCATGTAAAACAAATTACCACTGGAGGTAAACATGAATCGCAGTATCGCATTTCGTATCATAGGGGCAGTGCTCCTCATCGCTTTGTTAGTGGCAGGAGGAACATTTGTATATCGTGCAGGTGTAGCACAAGGAATTTCGCAAGCACCGCAAGTTGCAGAAGCAATTCAGCAATCTGCTGAAAATGGAAATCCTGTACCACCCATGATGTATGGTCGTGGATATGGGTATGGCTATCCATTCCATCACGGTTTTGGATTTGGTCACCACTTCGGATTTGGTCTCTTCCATTTCTTCGGCTTCTTCATCTTATTGCTCTTCTTCTTTGGATTGCTTCGCTTCATCTTCCGACCGTGGGCTTGGGGCAAGCACGGACATGGACCCTGGGGCAAATGGGAAGATAGAATGGACGACTGGCACAAACGCGCCCATGGCGAAGAAAGTACACAAGAAAATAAGTAAATAGGTACACAAGTAAACAAGTAACGAGTAACAAGAAATAAGTTAACTCGTTACTCGTTACTTGTTACTCA
>JAEURH010000207.1 GCA_016789365.1 Anaerolineales bacterium | reverse complement strand
TCTGACGTGGATAGCTGCTTCTTTTTACAACCAGCCTGCTCATTCGCTGACAGTGATTGGCGTAACAGGCACAGATGGCAAAACAACAACGAGCAATATTATCTATAAAATATTAATCGCGGCGGGAATTAAAGCAGGCATGATTTCGACTGTCAATGCCGTAATAGGGGATGAAGTATTAGATACAGGCTTTCACGTCACTACGCCTGATGCACATGATGTACAAAAATATCTTGCTCAAATGGTAGAGGCGGGATTAACGCATGTTGTTATCGAAACCACATCCCATGGCTGGGCACAACATCGCGTAGATGCTTGTGAGTTTGATATTGCAGTTGTCACTAACATTACACATGAACATATGGACGAACATGGTAGTTATGAAAATTATCGTGCCGCCAAAGCGCGCTTGTTTGAAAGTTTAGAATGGACAAAGGAAAAGAAGCAAGGTAATCCACGTTTGGCTGTGATTAATCATGATGATGAAAAATCATTTTATTTTTTGAATGACTTTATCAAAGTTAACAAGATAAATTATGGTTTAACCGACACTGCAAATGTTCAAGCCGAAAACATTGAATATAGTCCATCAGGTATTTCTTTCGACACCAATCTGCGTGTAGGCAAATTAGGACTTTTAGAGATTGTAGATGAGAATAAAAAAATAAAAGTGACAAGCAAACTCGTTGGCTCATACAACGTCTCCAATTGCTTAGCCGCATTTACTGCAACTGTGTATGGATTGGGAATCAAACCTGAAATTGTGTCGCAGGGAATTGCTTCACTAGATGGAATCCCTGGGCGCATGGAACGAATTGATTTAGGTCAAAACTTTACAGCAATTGTAGATTTTGCACACACGCCGAATGCTTTGAAATCTGCAATCGAAACTGCCAGAACAATGTCGAATGAAAAAGTGATCGCTATTTTCGGTTCAGCAGGTTTGCGTGACAAAGAAAAACGTAGAATGATGGCTGAGATTGGAGCGCAGTTAGCCGATTATGTCATTTTGACTGCTGAAGACCCGCGCACTGAGTCGCTAAATCAAATATTGAATGAACTGGAATCAGGCATCCCCGTAGAAAAGCGAAGCGAAGGAAAATTCTATTGGAAAATTCCAGACCGAGGCGAAGCCATCAAGTTTGCAATTCGTCTTGCAAAAGAAGGTGACATTGTTTTGTCGTGCGGAAAAGGTCATGAGCAATCGATGTGTTTTGGTAAGACCGAATTTTTATGGGACGATAGAATTGCGATGCGTGCGGCATTGGCAGAATTTTTGAAAATTGATGGACTCAAAATGCAATATCTTCCGACGCAAGATAAAACAGAAGAGGAGTGGTTGAAATGATGGAAGTAAAACCGACTGTATTAACT
>JAEURH010000206.1:635-1399 GCA_016789365.1 Anaerolineales bacterium | reverse complement strand
TTATCCCCGTTATTATCGGCATGGCGATACGCAGTTGGAAACCAGACTTCGCTGAACGCTCGAAACGCTTCACCCGTATCTTTGCAACTGTGTTCTTGTTCCTCGTCATTCTCGCCCTCGTGATTCAAAACTGGGATGTCATTATCAATGACGGACCCCGCTTCGCGCCAGCCTTCATCCTCTTGAATGTGGTTGCCTTAGCCGTCGGGTATTTCGTTTCCAAAGCCGCGCGGATTAATGATGTGCAATCAGTGACAATTGCAATTGAAACAGGCATCCAAAACTCAACGGTTGCTATTACGGTTGCATTAACCATCCTAAACAACAACGAAATGGCAGTGATTCCCGGTCTATACGCTATCTGGATGTATGTGACTGGCTTCGGTCTCGCTTACTGGTTGACCCGCAGAAAAACCAGCGCCGATGCTGTGACGGCGTAGCCCTTTACCCCTCTCAGCCTCCCCGTAACCCTAAAGGGTGCTTCGCGAAGGGGAGGAGTATTCCCCTCTCCTCTTAGGAGAGGGGTTAGGGGTGAGGTCAAAAGTGGGTTTTTTGTTATAATAAAAATACAATTGGGTTTGAGACTTTTGCCATAAGTCTCCTTTTTAACTGACCTGACGAGTGCGTGGTGGTGCTTGTCAGGTCTTTTGTTATCCCTGAACAGGTTCGTAAGTGACGGGTAATAAAACATCTTTCATGTGTCATTCTGAGCCGCGCTCTTGTTCTTTGCGGCGAAGAATCTCTGAGATTATCGTAGAGACCCT
>JAEURH010000206.1:0-625 GCA_016789365.1 Anaerolineales bacterium | reverse complement strand
CGTTCGGGGCTTTGGCTCAGGGTGACACGAAGGCAAGTCTCCTTTCTAACTGACCTGACGAGTGCGTGGTGGTGCTTGTCAGGTCTTTTGTTATCATAGTATGAGGCACTACAGGTTTAGCAGGCTTTCGGGGTATCGGCGGGCTAAAGCCCTGCCTCAGTTCGTGAAAGTCCGTTAAAACGGACTCGCTCAACAGCCCGAAGGGCTTCCACGCACTGAGCGAGGGATTTATCCCGATGCGTACCCTTTTAGATGTATCTGCATGTATGTAAACTCTATGCCAACGAGATTTCTAGTAAAATACAATCACCCACCCAACGGGGAGACCCCACCTATGCCTTATACCAAAGCGCAAGCCAAAGAAAAAATTACTAAATTAGTCGAAGACTTTCGCGCACATGAGCGGACTTTAGAACGCGCGCCCGAAGCCGAAATTGAGAATAGTTTCATCCGCCCGTTGTTTGAAGCCTTGAATTGGAACACGACCAATCAAGGGCTTTCTTACGCGCAGTATGAATTTAAGGTGCAAGCCACCAACAAAAAGGGACTGCGCCCTGACTATATTTTGCATGTAGATGGACGTGACGTGTTGGTGATGGATGCCAAACAGGTCAAGTATTCGATG